>JBBDMQ010000308.1:0-2662 GCA_040878245.1 Microthrixaceae bacterium | reverse complement strand
AACGGTGGTGACCCGGCTGGCAGCTGCCGGAGCAATCATGGTGGGCAAGACCAACATGGACGAGTTCGCAATGGGCTCTTCTACCGAAAACTCTGCATTTGGACCAACCCGAAACCCCCATGATCTTGGTCGTGTGCCGGGAGGGTCTTCGGGCGGTTCTGCAGCAGCAGTAGCTGCGGGGTTTGCGCCCATCTCGCTCGGCTCCGACACTGGTGGCTCAATTCGCCAGCCAGCAGCGCTGTGCGGTGTGGTCGGTGTGAAGCCAACTTATGGAACGGTCTCTCGACTGGGCCTCGTAGCCTTTGGTTCCTCGCTCGATCAGGTTGGTCCATTCGCAAACTCAGTGGCAGAGGCTGCACTGGTCTGCGAGGTCATCGGCGGACATGATCCTGGCGACTCAACCTCGATACCGCAGCCATTTCCCTCGGTGAGTGATCACCTGTCAGATGGCGTGGCTGGCATGCGTATTGGTCTTATCACTGAGATGATGGGCGAGGGAATTTCGCCAGACGTGGCGCAGCGGATCCGTGCTGCGGCGGAGTGTCTCGCTGCGGCCGGAGCAGAGGTCGAGGAGGTCTCCGTGCCCGCGGTGACTTACGGGCTATCCGCTTATTACTTAGTTGCTCCTGCTGAGGCATCCTCAAACCTGTCTCGTTATG
The DNA here is from genome assembly GCA_040878245.1 of Microthrixaceae bacterium. Taxonomy (GTDB): domain Bacteria; phylum Actinomycetota; class Acidimicrobiia; order Acidimicrobiales; family Microtrichaceae; genus IMCC26207. Next base: position 2,003 of record JBBDMQ010000308.1, on the reverse strand, counting down.
ACGGAGTCCGCTACGGGTTACGAGTTGATGCGCCTACTACCGGCGAGATGATGGAACTCACTCGCACCGAAGGTTTTGGAGATGAGGTCAAACGCAGAATCATGCTGGGTACCTATGCGCTCTCTGCTGGCTACTACGACGCCTTCTACGGCACTGCACTCAAGGTGCGCACCCTGATTCGTCGGGACTTCGATACAGCCTATGAGCGCTTCGATGCATTGTTGTCTCCAACTTCACCTACGACTGCGTTTGCTTTCGGCGATAAGACCGCTGATCCGATGTCGATGTACCTCAATGATGTCTGCACCATTGCTACCAACCTTGCCGGACACCCGGCCATGTCTGTGCCCTATGGGGTTGGTGCCGATGGGATGCCTGTTGGCGCTCAGGTGTTGGCCCCAGCGTTAGGCGAACTCGCAATGTTTCGGGTAGCTGCAGTTCTTGAAGGGAGTTTGGTATGAGTATCGATCTAGAGACTTGGGAGATCGTGATTGGACTCGAGGTTCATGCTGAGCTCGCAACAGCCACCAAGCTGTTTTGTGCTGCGCCGAATGAGTTTGGTGGCGAGCCCAACACCCATATCGATGCCCTGACTCTTGGGCTACCTGGTTCGCTTCCCGTGCTCAATGAACATGCTGTTGAGTTGGCCATTCGAGTTGGTTTGGCGTTGAATTGCACCATTGACCGGTCGGTGTTTTCCCGCAAAAACTACTTTTATCCCGATCAGCCAACGAACTATCAAATCTCGCAGTTTGATTTGCCGATTAACGGCGAAGGCTGGCTAGAACTTCCCGGTGGCAAGGTCATTGGAATTGAGCGAGCGCACCTAGAGGAAGACACTGGAAAGTCCACCCATGTTGGGGGTGGCGGGCGAATTCACGAGGCAACATTCTCGCTGGTGGACTACAACCGTGCCGGAGTTCCACTGCTAGAAATCGTCGGCAGACCAGACCTGCGATCAGGTGATGAAGCGCGAGCGTATGTATCTGAACTGAGGTCGATTCTGGTGGCGGTGGGCGCCTCTGACGGCAAAATGGAAGAGGGTTCGCTTCGAGTGGACTGCAACGTATCGGTGCGGCGTCACGGTGACGAAGAACTCGGTACGCGCTGCGAGATCAAAAATATCAACTCGCTGCGAAGCTTAGGCAGAGCAGTTGACTATGAGGCCGAACGGCAGATCGACATGATTCTGGCAGGGGAGCGAATTGAGCAGCAGACACGTCACTGGAATGAGGACGAGGGTCGCACGCTCAAGCTGCGTTCTAAAGAACAAGCCGATGACTACCGCTACTTCCCCGAACCAGACTTAGTCGACTTGACTCCCTCTCAGGACTGGATCGACCGTGTGCGCTCAGCGTTACCGATCCTGCCTGCAGAAAGACGCCGACGTTTATGCGAACGCTCAGGTGCAGAGGTTGCTCAGGCTGTTCTGATTGTTGAGCGCGGCCTTGACGATCTGTGCTTGGCAGCTCTGGATTGCGGAGCCGATGCTGGCCGCACGATCACTCATGCCGAGCACAACTTGTCAGACCCAAAGGCCAAGGGCCTCGACCCCAAGATGTTTGCCAAGCTCACCAACATGGATGCGGACGGCAGCTTGAGCTCAACTCAGACCAAGACCGTACTTGCCGAGCTCGTACAACTTGGCGGCGATCCAGCAGCAATTGCAGACTCACATGGTTTTCAAGCAATGGACTCTGAAGAGCTTGGTGCGGTCGTTGATCAGCTGATTGCAGAAAATCCTGAGCAGTGGCAAAGGTTCTGTGAAGGTGACCCCAAAATTTCTGGCTTCTTTGTTGGTAAAGTTATGAAAGCAACGCAGGGTCAAGCGGACGGAAAGGTAGTGGCCGAGTTGCTTGCCGGTCGCACCCCAACAGTCGCCAAGGAGTAAGCAGATGCACGGGAAGTCCATGGAGAGGTTTCGCGGCATGAAGGCAGTTGTGAGTTTGTTTCTCACTGTTTCGATACTCGCCCTCTGCGGGATAAGTGCGGGGTGTAGCACT
>JBBDMQ010000307.1:0-2668 GCA_040878245.1 Microthrixaceae bacterium | reverse complement strand
CGCTCTAAAGCACGCACATGGTCGACAACTCCGTAACCCACCGTCTCCGGAATTTGCGGATTGAGATTGCACACGTACACAAACTGACCCCTGGATTGTTCTAGAGCTTCCGCAATTCCTGTCACTGCGGTGGCAGCTAAAACACTTGTGTACAGCGAACCAGGCCCCAGCAGAATCTGATCGGCCTCAAGGATTGCCTGAACCGCCTCCGGGCAGGCCTGAGCATTATGAGGAGACAAACTGACGTGTGAGACGTCGCTTCGTGACCCAACCACCTGCTCACCGTGCACTACGTCGCCAGAGGTGATTGATGCATGCAGCGTGACCGCCTGTTGAGTAGTGGGCAATACCCGCCCTACTGCTCCAAGCAACTCCCCCACCTGATCGAGTGCGGCCACCAGATCGCCTTGCGTGTCTTCAAGTGCAACGATCAACAGATTGCCGAAAGCATGACCATCAAGTTCGCCAGCCACAAAGCGATAGTTCATTGCTCGAGCCAAAACCGAAGACTCGTGGGCAAGCGCAACTAAACATTTTCGCAGATCCCCGGGAGCAGCTCGGTCTTCAGCGGCCCGAAGACGGCCCGTGGAACCGCCATCATCCGCAACGCTTACCACTGCCGTGATCTGACCGGCATAGGTGCGGGTTGCGCGCAACGTGGCGGCAAGGCCGTGGCCGCCGCCGAGCGCTACCACTCGCGGGTATGCCCCAATGCGATGAACCGGCGCCCAGGTCATTTACCCACGTCGCGATGCCGCACTTGAGGAGTCATGCCTTGTAGGCGAAGCCAACCCGCAGTTCGCTCGGCTATTGCCACTGAGCGGTGACGCCCGCCAGTGCACCCAAACGCAACCGTCAGTACCGAACGACCCTCGTTCACAAAGGCCGGCAATAAAAAATCAAGCAACGAGGTCATTCGTTCCATGAACTGCTCGGTCAATTCGAACGAGCCCACATATTGCTGTATCTCTTCGGTCAGACCCGTCAAGGGCCGCAACTCTTCCACCCAATGCGGGTTAGGCAGGAACCGACAATCCAACACCATGTCAACATCGGGCGGCACACCATGTTTGTAGCCAAATGACATGATCGTTACCTGAGTCGACTCTCTCCCCCCAGCATCTCCGAACACCTCAACGACTCGGCGCCGCAGGTCATGAACGTTCATCTCGGTCGTGTCAATAACAATGTCCGCCGACTCTCGCACCGGCTCAAGCCGAGTTCTCTCTTGATCAATGGCATTCACCACCGAGCCAAGGTCGCCAAGCATGGGATGGCGTCGCTTCGTGTCACCATATCTGCGCACTAAAACTGGAGTGGCAGCGTCCAGAAACAAGATCGTCACTTTGGCACCAGAAGCCCTCAGCAGATCAAGTGCAGGCGCAACGCCATCTACGTTGCCGTCAGAGCCGACTATTAGCCCCACCGGAGCCGGCGAATCCGACTTGAATCGTGCCAACTCGCCCACCTTAGGAATAAGTTCGCTCGGCAAGTTATCGATCACAAACCAGCCGAGGTCTTCGAGCGTATTGCCCACCTGGGTGCGACCAGCACCAGACATACCTGTGACGATTACAAAATCCATCATTGAATCAGGGTAGTGGGCGATCGTCTCAATCAAACCTGTAATCCGCTCACGGTATGGCCTATAAACCGAATTTAAGAGTGCTAATCTCAATTTCGGTTGCAGAGAGGAACGGTTGCGAAGATTTCGGAATCGGTAAGAATTTCTCCTGAAATTCTTGAACAAATTGCATCCATTGAAGTACTCCCCTGCGAAGAGTAGGGACACACCCCGAAAAAGGAGAAATACATGCGTAACAAGTTCATGATCGGTTCAGTAGCACTAGTCATGGGATTCGGCCTCGTAGCCGGTGCCTGCTCAAGCGATTCAGAGTCTGAATCAACAACAACTACTGCCGCAGAAGAGACCACCGACACAATGGCTGCCGACGAGCCAATGGCTGGCGAAGAAACCATCGTTGAAATCGCTGTTGGCAATCCTGACTTCAGCACTTTGGTTGAACTCGTGACCGCTGCTGGTCTTGTCGAGACTCTGTCTGGCGAAGGTCCGTTTACCGTGTTCGCTCCAGTGAATGCAGCATTCGCAGAGGTTCCAGCCGCAACTCTGACTGCTTTGGCAGCCGATCCAACTGGCGATTTGACCGATGTACTTAAGCTTCACGTTATTGCAGGCAACGTTGACTCTGCAGCAGCTACCGCTTCAGTTGGCAAGTGTGTTGAAACACTTGGCGGCAAGGTCTTGATTGGCCAAGAGGGCGATAACTTGACCTTCGGTGGAGCTACCATCACCGACGTAGACATCACAGGTTCAAACGGAACCATCCACGTAATCGACGGAGTTGTCACCGCAGCCTCCGAAGATTGCCCAATGTGATCTGAAGTTTCCAAACTGAGAAAGCCTTACGAGGTTCTCTCCGGTTGTTAGAAAGGGGCGGCGCTGAGCGTCGCCCCTTTCTTATTTCCCAGATCATTTCTTATTTCCCAGATCATGGAGTCTTTAGAATTTACTGAACTTCAGGAACAGCAATCGTGGAATTGAGGAAGCTGCCGCATACTCCTCGGCTCGAGATAAAAACCCCGGCGGTGGAGCCGGTTCTTCCATACGCTCCAACCTGAACCCAGCATCTGCTGCAGCATTCACGTA
>JBBDMQ010000306.1:0-2682 GCA_040878245.1 Microthrixaceae bacterium | reverse complement strand
CCAAGAGCTGAATGTTATTTAGCGATTTAGCTTTCGGCGCCCACATCGCCTTGCAGCCATCTACACTGTAAGTCGCTTACCAATCAAGAGGAGTAGTTCGTGTCGCAGCATATGGTGATTTTTCAAAACCCCGACGGTGATCCTGGCTACAACCAGTTTGAGTCGATTGATGAAGCCGTCGGTTTTGTAGAGAAGCTCCGCAACGATCAAGGTGTTGACAGCGTTCGAATCTTTGAGCTGAATGAGGTTAAGTTCGAACTCAAGCCTTACTACAAGGTCAAGCTGCAAGCTCTTAACCCTGGATCTCCAGCACCTGCACCTGTTGCCGCAGCAGCGCCTGTTGCTGCAGCAGCGCCGGCACCAGCGCCTGCACCGGCACCAGCGCCTATACCTGCACCAGCGCCTATACCTGCACCAGCGCCTGCACCTGCACCTGTTGCTGCTCCTGCACCGGCACCTGCACCTGTTGCTGCTCCGGCACCAGCCCCCAATCCGGCGTCTAGCCCGTTTGCTTCGCCCTCGGCCCCTGCACCGGTTGCTGCCCCGGCGGCAGCACCGACTCCAGCACCAGTTCCGCCTGCTGACCAACCAGTAGAGGAGAGCGCCCCAACACGGCGAGGGCTATTCGGTCGCTGAGTTACTTTCGAACCGAGCCTGATGACGGCTCGGCACCGATACTTGTCTCAATGTTTAGAGTGCCCGGGTTACTCCCGGGCACTTGCGCGTTGTAACTAGTGAGTGATTGGAGTGTGGGTTTAGGAGTGGAGTGAGTCTTTAAGTGACCACAAAAACTACGCCAACGACCACCACACTCAGAACTACTCCGATAATTGCAGCAATGCCAACCACACTCAGAAAAAGCAGCAGAACCGCACGTGCCCGAACAGCCGCAGTAATAGTTACGTCTCTAGCCCGTCTACCGTTCAACGGTATGTCTTCTTCGTTTGGCATGGGATCCCCGTGATCCTCACTCGAAACAGTGCTGCTGGGGATTGCCTCAGCTAAATCCGCTGGGAGAGCGCCCAGAGTCGATCCCATGGCAGGCTGAGGGAGCGGGCGTCGCCCAAACAGGGCGTATCCAAAGCCAAGAGCGCTCAGAACAACTATAAGAATCCCAACGAATAACGTGAGCATGACAGACAACACACTACCAACCGATGGAGCGTCCTCAAGAGTTAACCGAAGCGTGGATGCTGGAGTTGAGCCGACGGTAGCTTCGCTGCTCGACTCACTTGATCCCGAGATCGCAACAGGGTCTGAGGATGGCCTTAAAAAAACCCCCCGACCAAAATCGAGATGGGTCGCGCTCTTTATATTCGGCGTCATTGCCTCTGGGCTTGTAGCTGCAATTTTCTTGATTCGCTTGCCCTACTACCTCATTCAGCCTGGCTCAGTGCGCCCCGCAGAGCAGCGCATAGATATTTCGGGGGCCGAGAGCTTTGAGAACAAAGGTGACATCTTGTTTACGACGGTCTTTGTTGACCAGGCAACTCCCGCCCTGATGGTTCGTGCTTGGCTCGATGATTCAGTAGAAATTCGAACTCGTGAGCAGATGTATCCCGACGGAAACCAGAAGGAAAGTCAGGAACAAAATCAGCTCCGAATGGACTTGTCCAAACTGACTGCCGCTCGCGTAGCTTTGCAATACTTAGGCATTGAGGCCAACTATGACGCCGATGGCACTCGAGTGCTGGCTGTTCAATCAGACGCACCAGCGGCTGGTGTCCTCTTGCCGGGTGATGTGATTATTGCTGTTGACGGCGCAGAAATTGCACTTCCTTCAGATATCGCTCCTGAACTCGCCGATCATGTGCCGGGCGATCAGGTGCAGGTGGTGGTTCGACGGCGAACCGCAGAGGGAAAAGAGGTTCGGGAGGAACTCGAAGTTGAACTTGGTGCTGCAACCGAGGATGTCGTTCGGCCAATTCTTGGAATTGAAGCCGAGCCAGATGCACCCTCGATTGAGTCAGATGTGCAGGTTGAAGTGGACTCAGGGACCGTATCTGGTCCATCTGCAGGTCTTGCGTGGACCTTGGCAATTCTTGATCGATTGACCCCGGGGTCAATCACGCAGGGTCGAACAGTTGCCGTAACAGGTGAGATTCTTGATGACGGAAGCGTTGGTCCGATAGGCGGGATTTTACAAAAGGTCGCTGCTGTAAAACGTGCTGGAATCAAGCTGTTTATCTATCCTGCAGCCACCCCAGCCGATGAGCAGAAGAAAATGCGGGCACTAGCAGATGGGCAGGTTGAACTGCGGCCAGTAAAAAATCTGACTCAGGCAGTTGAAGCACTTTCGCCTCAGGGGATTCAGCTACCACGGTAAGGTTTTTTAGGTTCCGCCACCCAAGGCCTTCAGACTTCTAGCATTGTCGTCATGACTGACACGTTGCCTGATCCGCCCGACATTGATCCAGCGGCTTTGGCAGGAACTCACTTTGAGAAAGTTCGAAAGGGCCTCGACCCCGTTTCGGTGCAGGCCATGCTTGGTCGAGCTTCGGACGCTCTACGAATTTGGGAGCTACGAGATCGGCAACTTAGGGAGAAGATAGCGTTACTTGAGGAGCAAGTTGCCGAGTCCCATAATCTTGATGAGTCCCGCATGGTTGCTGTGCTCGGAGAGGAAACGGCAAAGATTGTCTCTGTAGCTAAAGAGGCTGCGACTGCTATTCGAACAAAGGC
>JBBDMQ010000305.1:0-14909 GCA_040878245.1 Microthrixaceae bacterium | reverse complement strand
CCGTGGCCACCACCGTTATTCCGATTGCTCCGATCAAGTTGAACGGAATTTTCACAGGGGTGACATCCCCTGCGGGGGCGTCGTCGAACCACATTGTTTTGGCCACATTGAGGTAGTAGTAAGCGGCAATCACCGTATTGATCGCCATGATGATGGCAAGCCCATAACCAAGCGCAGTATTTCCGCCAATCAAGGCTTGCCAGACGCCGAACTTGGCATACCAACCGCCGAACGGGGGGATACCTGCGAGTGAAGCTAGGAAGATTGTCATGGCCACAGTCAATCCAGGCATATAGCTAAACAGTCCACCTAACGAGGTGATTTCGGCGGAGCGGGTCTTGCGCGCGATTGCGATGATCACTGCGAATGCACCCAAGTTCATGGCCGCATAAATCACCAAATAGGTCACGACTGCCGAGAGGGCTTGGTCACGGTTTGTCTCAATAACCGCAAAGGGGGCAAGCATGAACCCAGCCTGCGCAATGCCCGAGTAGGCCAACATGCGCACCACATTTGTCTGCTTGAGCGCTATCAAGTTACCCACTGTCATCGACAGTATGGCTAGTAACGCAAACACCGGTTGAACGATGTCTGGACGAGTAGCGAAGCAGTAAAAGACAATCTGAATGAGTGCAACGAAACCTGCGGTCTTCGAAGCAACCGCTAAGAACGCTGTTATCGGAGTAGGTGCACCCTCATAAGTATCGGGCGCCCAAGTATGAAAGGGAACAGCCGACACCTTGAAAGCAAACCCGATGATCACAAAGATCATTGCAAGTGTAATCACCGGCGCTCCACGTCCATCGCCGATGCGCAACAGGTTTTGAGCAATAACGTCAAGGCGAGTTGAGCGGCCTACGCCGTATACCAGCGACATTCCGTACAGCAGTACAGCCGAAGCGAACACTCCCATCAGGTAATACTTCAGGCCTGCCTCGTTAGACTTCTCATCACCCTTTCGCCAAGCAGCAAGCATGTAGGCAGGGATCGAAAGTAGTTCAAGGGCTACAAATATCATCAGCAAGTCGCGTGCTGAGCACATAACAAGCATCCCCAGAACTGCTGCCACGATCAACGAGTAATACTCGCCTTCCCAGTAGTCGCCGTCGGCCACATAGTTGGTAGACATCAGCACAACAATGTACGCAGAGACCAAGAACAGGGCCTTGAGTAGTAGCGACATTGAGTCAACGACATACGAGCCATTGAACAGCACGCGTGTGTCGCCATCTATGGCCAAGGTGATGACCGGAATAAGCGCCCCGAGCAACACCAGACTTGCCAACGAGGGCATGAACGGTCTGGCGCGATCAAGCTTGATTGAGTCAAGCAGGATAAGAAGCAAACTCCCAACCAGAATTACCATCTCAGGCGCAATGGCATGCCAGTCAATAGTGGGCGATGCAAAGTTCGCTTCTGGGAGGAGTTGTACAAGCGTGGCAATCACTGAGGGTCAGCCCCCAACCGATCGGGCAATGACTTCAACAGCTGGACCAGCCACGTTAAAGATCAAACCCGGGAAGAATCCGAGAATCACAATTCCGGCAAGAATCGGCGACCAAGCAATCCACTCAAATTTGTTCATATCAGTAATATTCGAGTCGTTCGCAAACTCCTCGCTCGGGGTCCCAAACGCTGTGCGCTGATACAACCAAAGCAAGTATCCCGCCGCCAGCACCGTTCCAACTGCCGCCAACACCATCAATGTGCGGAACAGTGCAACGTTGAGTCCTTCGGCAGGATCATAGGCCGCAAGGATTGCTGGGAACTCGCCCCAGAAACCAGCCAAACCGGGCAGCCCGAGCGAAGCCATCGTAGCGATACCCAAAATCCAACCCATCTTTGGAGCGGATACCAAAAGCCCACCAAGCCGTTTGATATCGAGAGTGTGATAGCGCTCTTTGACCGAGCCAGCAATAAAGAACAACAGCCCGGTAATCAAACCGTGAGCAACCATCCCGAATACCGCAGCGTTCAGACCAAATGCAGTCAGAGTAGAAATCCCCAACATCGTGTAACCCATATGCGACACGGATGAGAATGCTATAAGTCGCTTCATGTCCGTCTGGGCCAAGCAGCCGAGTGCACCGTAAATAATCCCGATCACCGCAAGGATGCCAATGATTGGGGCCCAAGCCCGCGCTGCTACAGGAAGAATTGGAATAGCAATACGGATGAACCCATAGGTACCCAACTTGAGCAAGACGGCAGCAAGAATTACTGAGCCCTGCGTTGGCGCCTGGGTGTGAGCATCTGGCAACCATGTGTGGAACGGGAACATTGGGACCTTGATGCCGAAGCCCAAGAACATGCCGCCAAAGATGACAATCGCAGTGGTCTTTGCAATACCTGCAGCCCCCGAATATGTCAGTGCTTGCATACCGAAACTGCGGAGCTGGTCTCCAGCCTGCATGTCTGCATAATTGCCGCCCAAAGCACGCAACTGCTCAAGTGCAGGACCGCTAGGGGCCTTAGCTAGGAAGTACAGCGCAACAAAGGCCACGATCATAAAGGCCGAGCCAAACAGGGTATACAGGAAAAACTTGATAGAGGCGTAGCGGCGCTGCTCGCCGCCCCACACGCCAATCAGGAAGTACATCGGCAGCAGTGTGACCTCAAAGAACACGAAGAACAGAATCAGGTCTTGAGCCAAAAAGGAGCCGATCATGGCCGTTTCGAGTACCAACATGAGCGTAAAGAACGCTTTGGGGTTTCCCGGGTTTGGTACATGCTGCCAGCTGTAAATCACTACGAGCGGAACAATGAACAAGGTGAGGGCAAGCAACGGAAGCGAAAGTCCGTCTAGGCCAAGAATGAAGTTGCTGTTGATCAGCTCAATCCAGTTTTTATTCACCATGAACTGCAGGTTCTCTGAGTCTCCGTAATCAAAGTTGAGCATCAACAAGATGCCCATAACACCTGCAGCTAGCGGAGCGCCCAAGGCAACCAGTTTGATGGCACCTTCAGATTGCTTGGGTATAGCCATCATCACCAAGGCTCCTGCCAGAGGCAAGAAAATAGTGAGGATCAGACCCCAGTTGTTTAAGAAATTCATCATCGGATTCGGCTCTCCCTGTCGTTCATCAACCGATTACCACCACGAACACGCCAGCCAAAATTGCTACAGCGGCGAAGAACAGTGCTGCGTACTGCTGTATACGTCCGGTCTGAGTGAGACGCAGCATTGCGCCAAAACCACTCGCAGATGACCCAGTGCCATTAACGGCCCCGTCGACGACCTTTTGGTCGACGTTCTTATAGACCCAGTTACCCGAGCCAACGGCAGTTTTACCCACCAAGTTTACTGTGCCATCAATGACGTTGGCACTGAACCAATTTGCTGCTCGGGCGAGCGGGCCCTTCACGAATCCCACGATAACTGTTGTGTAGAGCCAATCGAAGTAGTACTTGTTCACCAGAATATTTTTGAAGAATGCAGCGGCTTTGTTCCGCTCCGCTAAGCCATGCAAACCGGCAAACGCATTTTTGAAGAAGTACAGGTAAGCCAAACCAATACCTGACAGCCCAACAGCTACGGAGAGCACGGCGAGCAGTGGATTAAACCCTGCATGAGAGATCGCAGGGAAATACAAGCCAACTGGCTCGACATAGTGCTCGAATCGAGTCTGAGCACCTTCAGGCAGGAAATCAAAGGCAGCAGGAAGATTGACGATACCCGCTACTGCTCCAAGCGAAGCCAAAATGATGAGCGGTGTAGTGATCCGAGGCCCCGACTCATGAGGAGTTCCATGACCGCGGTATTCGCCATAGAAGGCATACCAGATCGTGCGAGTCATGTAGGCAGCTGTACAGAACGCTGCAAGCAGCAACATAACCAACATCACGTGATACTCACCATTTGCACCCTCAGTGCCAGGGAACGAACCGGTTCCTGCAAGGATCTCGTCTTTGGACCAGAAACCAGACAGCGGAAATACTCCCGCCAATGCAGCAGTGGCCACTAGATAAGTCCAGAAAGTCTTCGGCATGATCTTACGAAGACCACCCATGTCATCAACCATATTGAAACTGTGATGGCAGGCATGGCTGAGTGATCCGGCGCCAAGGAATAAACATGCCTTGAAGAACGCATGTGTAAACAAATGGAAGAGAGCTGCAGTCCAAGCCCCCACTCCCAAAGCGGTGACCATAAACCCAAGCTGAGACACCGTTGAGTAGGCCAAAACCTTTTTAATGTCTTTTTGAACAAAAGCCAGCAGTGCTCCGAACAGGGCAGTGATTGCTCCAATCATCGACAGAGCATTTACCGAAGAACCAGAGATTGACAGCCCTTCAAAGAACACGGGGTACAAGCGAGCCACCATGTACACGCCTGCAACCACCATGGTGGCAGCGTGGATAAGCGCGGATACTGGAGTTGGTCCGGCCATGGCGTCGGGTAACCACGTATGCAGAATGAACTGACCCGACTTAGACATCACTGCCGTGATCAGACAGAGTGAACCAATCAGCAGCAAAGTATGAGAAATTTCACCCTCATTTGCCAAAATATTGAGATCCATAATCGAGAAGGATTTACCAGCAGCGAAATACAGGACAATCACGCCAACGAGTAGGCCAACGTCTCCAACCCTGTTAGTTAGAAATGCTTTCAACGCAGCATCAGAGTTGGGCTTCTCCTCCCACCAATGGCCGATCAAGGCAAAGGAGCAGACGCCAACCAACTCCCATCCAACAATCATCTGCAGCGTGTTTTCGCTGAGAACGAAGAACAACATTGAGGCTGTGAACAAGCTGAGGAATGCGAAGTAGTGGGTGTAGCGGCGATCGCCATGCACGTAGTCAGTACTGAACACATGAACCAGCAGCGAGATCAACGTGACAACCACAAGCAGCAATACCGATTGCCCATCAACCAGGGTGCCAATTGAAATAGTCTGATCTCCATTTTCAAACCAGTTCACGCACGAGACCACTGGTCGAGTAGCTACTTCTTCATATCCGCCCTTCTCTGCTGCGCCAGCAGGTTTTGCAAGCGGAGCTGCCGACTCGCCAATCGGGGCGCTCGTTGCCGCAACCGCTCCCTCTTTGGTGCTGTGATTCTCGCCAGCTTTACCTGCGCCAGCTTTACCTTCTTTGTGTTCCGCTTCCTCGCCAGCTGCGGCAGCTTCAGCAGCAACACTCGAACAACTGGGGTCTACGTTGGCAAGTGCCGCACCTTCGGCAGCTGGGCCATAGCCCTCTGGGTTGTCATCACTCCAGGCAATCCAGTTACCGGCCGTCAGAAGGGCCAGCACAAAAGCTGCTCCAACGAAGACAATGCCAATCTCGGCACCCTTCTTGGGCATCTTCTTGCCAAAAAACAAGATCAGCAGGAAGGACAGCGCCATAAGCGCTGGGATAATCCAAACATGTGTGAAGAACCACATACTGCTCAGCCCTTCAACTCGTCGAGCTCGTCGATATCAACCGAGCGCTGGTTCCGATAAATGAGCAAAACAATTGCCAGGCCAACGCCAACCTCGGCTGCAGCAATAGCAATGGTAAACAACGCAAAAACTTGACCCGAGTTGCCCCAGTAAGTGCTAAAGACAATCAAGTTGATATTTACGGCGTTGAGCACAAGCTCAATAGACATCAGCACTAGCACGCCATTCTTTCGAACAATCACGCCATAGACGCCAATGCTAAACAAGATGGCTGACAGTAAAAGGAATTGATTGAGCAACATGGTTCTCTCTACCCCCTCAGTCTCGGCGAGCCAGAACGATGGCCCCAATAAGGGCGGCGAGTAGAAGCAAAGACAGCATCTCAAATGGAATCAGATACTGACTAAAAATGGTGTCGGAAAGAGCTTGGGTGCGACCGTTAGTATTTACCTCGGATGTACCCGAGTAAGCGGCAAAGGTTAGTTCGGATCGGCCGAAGGACTCGATGAGCGCATAGGTCAAAACCCCGAGTAACGCGACCCCGACGCCAATGCCGATCTTCTTCTGGTTGTTGTCTAGGTCCTCTGAAACTCCGAGAGGTGCCCGGGTCAACATAACGCCAAACAGGAACAGCACGATGACTGCTCCGAGGTACACCAAGAATTGTGTAACTGCCACAAACTCTGCTTGCAGCAGCACATAGTTGAGTCCAACCCCGCCAAGAACGACTACTAACCAAAGGGCAGCATGCACAACGTTTTTAGTAGTAACCACTCGGATTGCTGCGAAGATCATAAACACCGCTTGGACAGCAAAAACGACGTTCGCAGGTACGTCGAAAGTCGTCTCTGCTGCCGAAGCAGGCACAACCTGAGCAAACACTGAGGCAACTGAATCCACGACTGCCACTGAACTCATCGTGGAACCTTCTTTACTTTGACCTCAGAGCCAGCCTCTAGAGGTTCAAAGTCAGGAACGGTTTCCATCCACTCATCGAGTCTGGATTTGTCATGAAGAAGATCTTGAATTCGAACCTCTGAGTACTCGTACTCAGGTGACCAGAAGAGAGCCTCAAACGGGCAGACTTCTACGCAGATACCGCAGTACATGCAGAGTGAGTAGTCAATATCAAAGCGATCCAAAGCATTCACTGATCGGGGTTTACCGCCCTCTCGGCGAGGGGGAGCAAGCGTCTTGTGCGCTTCTATGTAGATACACCAGTCGGGACATTCACGCGCACACAGCATGCACGAAGTGCAGTTATCTTCTTTGAGCGCAATAACCCCACGAGCCCGAGCGACTGGCTCTTCTTTTTCATGAGGGTACTGAACGGTTGAAGCACCTTTAGAAGGTGAGGGCGGACGCAGAAGCCCGTCTGGAAACATCGTCTCAACAGCAGTCTTCATAGTAATTCCAAGACCCTTGATGATCCCTGGAACCTTGGGCTTATTTGCCATTAGAACACCACCTTCATAACGCCGGTGACCACGATATTGGCAAGTGCCAAGGGAATAAGAACCTTCCATGCAAGCTTTTGCAGCTGATCCTCACGAAAGCGGGGAAGGCTGAAACGAACCCAGAACACTACGCCCACCAACAGCACTGCCTTAGTTGAGATCATGAGAGGCCCGATTACGTTCATTGCGCCATCCGAGAGACCCCATGCACCAGGCAATTGCCAGCCACCAAGGAACAGCGTTGAAGCAACTGCGGCAAAGGCCACAGCAGTTGCAAACTCTGCAATGAAGTACACCAAGAACCGAATGCCGGTGTACTCCACCTGATAACCAGCCACGAGTTCTGACTCGGCAATCGGCATGTCGAATGGGGTCTGAGTGAGTTCCGCCTGAACTGCTATCAAGAAGATCCCAAAGCCAACAATTTGAGTGAGAATGTAAGGATTACCGATGCCAGTCCAGCCAAAGATGGCTCCGTCTGATTGAGCGGCAACGATGTCTTGCAAATTCAAGCTGCCAGCAGAAATCACCACACCAAGCACGGCAAGGACTAGAGGCAACTCATACGCAATCAGCTGCCCACCCGCTCGGAGGGCTCCCATCAGCGCGTATTTATTGGCAGAGGCCCAACCGGCCATCAAAATGCCGATCACCGACAGTGAGGACATTGCTAAAACGAAATAGATTCCCGTCCCCAGATCAGCCACTACTGCACTTGGGCCTGCGGGAATGACTACGAACATGAGGAAGGTTGAAGCCAAAACCACCGCTGGTGCGATACCAAAGATGAACTTGTCTGAATCCTCAGTGAAGATGTCTTCCTTCTGAAGCCACTTGCCAACCTCTGCTAGCAGTTGCATCGAGCCATAAGGACCGGCCTCCATCGGGCCAAGCCTGCTTTGCATAAAGCTCACAAACTTGAACAAGTACAAATAGACAGCCCCGCCGGTCAGCAAAAGCAGAGCGACTAGGCCCAACAGGACTCGGATGATGGTCTCTTGCCAATAGGCAAGTTCAAGGCCAAACATAGGATGGAGTACTGCCTGGATCATCGGTCGATGTCTCCAAGGATGAAGTAGAGCGAAGCCAAGATGGTGATGATGTCGGGAACATAAACTCCGCGTAGTAACCACGGTGTGATCGACACGTTGTTGAAGCTAGCAGAACGAATTTTGACTCTAAAGGGCGCAAGTTCACCCTTTGACACAATGTAAAAACCCATCTCGCCGAGTGGGTTCTCGGTGGTCACATAGGCCTCACCTGCAGGCACCTTGATGATGCGCGGCACCTTGGCCATAATGGGCCCGCCAGGAACACCATCACAGATCTGATCAATCATTTTGGTTGATTCACGAACCTCTTGTAGTCGCACCCAGAACCGGGCAAACGAATCGCCATCGGGGTGGGTCCAGACCTTCCAGTCAAGCTCGGGATACACAAATCCAAATGGTGCGTCTCTCCGCAAATCCCAATCAATCCCCGAGGCACGAGCGTTGGCGCCAGACAGTCCGTATTGCATCGCTACGTCTGCGGGAATAACGCCAATCCCCCTTGTTCTGGTTGCAAAGACCTCTGCATTCATCAGAAGGCCTTCGATCTGATCACAAAAAGATCGGACCTTGTTCATGACGTTTTTGGTTTCGGCTAGCCATCCCTTGGGAAGGTCGTCCTTCAGCCCGCCGATGCGGTCAAAGTTGGGATGGAAACGTCCACCAGTCACAGCCTCGATCTGATCAAGCACAAATTCACGATCACGGAATGCGAAGAACGCCGGCGTGACCGCACCAAGCTGCACACCCATATCTCCAAGAAACAGAATCAAGTTTGCAACACGGGACATCTCAAACAAAAGAGTTCGAATCCACTGAGCGCGTGGTGGGGCTTCAATTCCCATGAGTTGTTCAGATGCCAAAATGAAGGGAACCTCATTGGCAAAACTCCCTAACCAGTCAATGCGATTCACGAGGGCAGTGATCTGCGGATAGGTCCTTACCTCGGTCAGCTTCTCGTACCCACGGTGCATATAGCCCGCGATTGGTTCGGCTGCCACCACTTGCTCGCCGTCTAGCTTTGCAACAATTCTGAGCGTGCCGTGAGTAGCGGGGTGCTGGGGACCCATGTTGAGGATCATTCCCTCGGTTTCGAGCTCAACATTGACCCTCGAATCAGCAGCCTTTGCCGCGATGTACTGAAGTTTTTGCCGATCCGTTACTGCGGTCACGTGTCTGCTCCCTCTGTACTTGATTGTTCTGTACTTGATTCTTCTGTACTTGATTCTTCTGTACTTGATTCTTCTGGACTTGATTCTTCTGGACTTGATTCTTCTGGACTTGATTCTTCTGGCTCGTTTGAAGGCATCTGCTCGACATCAACGATGCCTGGCCATGGCTTCACCTGACGCGCCAAAAGCGGGAAGTCCTTACGTAAAGGATGACCCTCGAATCCGGTTGGCAAGTACATGTTTCGCAGTGCCGGATGACCAGTGAAGTCAATCCCAAACATCTCGTGAGTTTCACGCTCATGCCAATCGGAACCTGCGTAAATCTTTGTCCACGTGCTCAGCGCCAACGTGTCATCTGGGACATCTACCTTGAGAGTTAACCCAAAGTTTTTACCCTGATCTCCCACGTGAGCAACCCGAGCAAACACCTGAAAACGAGTGTCACCACCAGCGAAACCGTGCTCGAGTCCAGCTACAGCACTGCCCTCTGCCGCGGAGTTTTCCACTTCATCAGCAGAGGCTTCAAGAAGACGATCTACTTCTGAATCCATGGAGCGACCGAACGGAGAAGGCATCCAGTCAATAGCTGATAGGAATCCAAAATATCTGGCCTGAAGTTGGTTTCGAGCAAACTCACCAGCATCAAACCAAGCGTCTGCAGACACACGAATCCACAGGTCTTTATCAACTTCAATATGCGAGTCAAGAACACCATCACCGAGAGCCTCTATAAAGCGCCTCAGCAACTCTTCACGTGCCTCATCTTTTGGACCCTCTGGCTCAGCAACAACCGGCTCAGCAACAACCGGCTCAGCAACAACCGGCTCAGCAACAGTCTCTGGCTCGGCCGCTGTAGCAGCAGCGTCAAGTTTTTCTTCTGCGTTGTCACTCTGTTCAGACATCTTCGACTACTCGACCACTAGTGGCGCGCCGCGCCAGCGCTCGGCCATGTCTTCATGCAAGATCCGCTCCTGCAACATCACAACACCTTCTAGGAGTGCCTCAGGACGAGGTGGGCATCCTGGGACGTAGATATCTACAGGAATAATTTGATCGATGCCCTTCGTGACGGAGTAGCTATCCCAGTAGGGGCCGCCACAGTTAGCGCAAGATCCCATAGAGATGACGTACTTGGGGTCTGGCATCTGCTCGTAAAGTCGACGGATTGAGGGGGCCATTTTATCCGTCACGGTGCCCGAGATGACAACTAGGTCAGTTTGACGAGGGCCTGCAGGCAACGGAATAACCCCAAGGCGCATGACGTCATAGCGAGGTGAAGCAAATGCAGCTCCCATCTCAATCGCGCAACAAGCCAAACCCCACTGATATACCCAGATGGAGTACTTGCGAGACATATTCAGCAAGGTGGTGAGAGGCTTTGGCATTTTTCCGCTCTCTACAAGACCTAGGCCCATTTGAGAACTCCCTTTCGCCAGGCATACACCAAGCCGAGTAGCAACACGCCGATAAAGATAAACATCTCAATTAATCCGAAGTACCCATAGGCCTCTAGTCGAGTAGCCCACGGGAAAATAAAGACGGCCTCTACGTCAAACATCACAAAGAGCAACGCAAAGATGTAATAGCGAACTTGGCTCTGCGACCACATGGTGCCAACTGGGTCGACTCCCGATTCATATGTTTTGTACTTGCCAGCCTGAGGCCTATTCGGGCGCAATGCCCAGGAAATCGTCAAGAGAAGCCCGAACAGCAAAAAGCTCAGGCCAACAAAGATTCCGACGGTGAGATAGGAGCGTAAGAAGTCGCTGAGTGGATTCGACATCGGCTGGCAGACTACTCAGGGTCAGGACCTGAGACCAAAGCGGAAGCATCAAAAATAGAAAAAACTTGATTGCTGGTCGTCCTGAAGTCTCAAAATGAAGGTTTCGAAGTAGATTCAACCTTGTTATTGAATCGATCAGAAGTAGTTTTTGGCGCAGACCGAACACGGCGCATAAGGGGTGGCTAAGTACATGTCTCTAGATGAAATCCGCTTTTCGGCTCCCGACATTGGTCGAGCAGAGGTTGAGGCTGCCGAGCGAGCGCTACTGAGCGGTTGGATCACCACGGGAGAAGAATGCAGGTCTTTAGAGGCCGAACTTGCTGAATACCTTGAGGTAGAGCACGTCATTGCGATGTCATCTTGCACCGCTGCGCTCGAAATTGCTGCCGCTCACTTGGGCCTGCCCGAAGGATCACGTATCGGGGTACCAACATGGACCTTTGTCTCTACAGCAATCGCTCCGTTTCACCGGGGGCTGCGGCCCGTGCCGCTAGATATCGAACAAGACAACTTCAACTTGTCGCCCACAGCGTTAGCCGCAGCACTAGAAGACGGTGGCCTTGACGCTGTCATAGGGGTGCACTTTTCGGGCACTCCACTTTCGGCAGAGATCCACCAGCTATGCGCCCAAGCGGGCGTCCCGCTGATTGAGGATGCCGCTCACGCGTTAGGTGCTAGAGATGAGCGCGGCATGATTGCTGGGCGGGGAAATGCTGGCTGCTGCTTCTCGTTCTACGCAACCAAGAACCTCACATCGGCAGAAGGCGGAGCGCTAGCCACAGATAATGCCGAGCTAGCTGCATTCGCCCAATCGTTCCGGCTACACGGCCTGAGCAGAGATGCATGGGCTCGATACACACCCGGAGCGAAGACCGAGGGATACGACATTCTGGGTGATGGCCTCAAGGCCAACCTGCCGGATGTGCTTGCGGCTATCGCTCGAGCTCAGCTTGTTCGATTCACTGAACTCCAAGCCCGGCGCCGTCAGTTAGCACTGCAGTATCGAGAACTATTAGGTGCCATTGAGGGCATTCAAATCGTCCCACGAGAACTGTCAGAGGGAGGGGCTGACCACCTCATGGTGCTACTCCTTCCAGAAGGTGTTGACCGAGCTCAAGTGCAAAAACAACTCTCGGCTGAGTCGATTGGGTCGAGCGTTCACTTTCGTCCCTTGCATACCTTTAATTGGTTTGCAGAGAACGGTTTGACCTCTGGCCCTGGCGGCACGCCTGTTGCAGATACCTACGTGGAGCGTGCTCTCAGTCTGCCGTTCCACACAATGCTGAGCGAGGCAGACGTGGAGCGGGTGTGCTCTGTGCTTCGCCAAGCACTCGATCAGTAGAACAATGAAATCACTGTCAAAGTGGCTGTCGTTTCGCCTCACCGTTGACCGGCTACTTGGAGTGATTTTTGCAGTACTGACCTCACCGATTGTTGCTGTTTTAGCCCTACTCGTTCGCCGACACGACGGCGAGTCTCCGCTCATAACAGTGCCTCGAGTCGGCGTGAATGGGACAACTTTTCAGATGTGGAAAATCCGTTCCATGCGCGTTGACACCGCCGACGGACACGCATCTGGGGTATCACTCACCAGCACAAACGATTCACGAATCACCCCTATTGGGGCGCGAATGCGTTCGCTGCATCTAGATGAATTGCCACAGCTTTATAACGTGGCTCGAGGAGAGATGTGCTTACTTGGGCCACGGCCGGAGGCCCCCGCCTTTGTTGACTTACAGGACCCAGTCTGGCAAACAGTGCTGTCAGCACCACCGGGTATAGCGGGCCCGACGCAACTGATCGTTGGCGACTGGGAGCGAAGCGAGATTGACAAAGACCAAATCGGCGACGCCTACCAACACGTGGTTGTGCCGGTAAAGCTAGCTATAGACCAATGGTATTTGTTGAACGCATCTTGGAGGCTTGATCTTCTGATTTTGAGCAGTCTGCTGCGACATGTGTTACCCGGCGGGGAATCTGCGCGACTTCAAGAGGCTGTAGCCGCAGCGGTGCCGGAGTCCGCAGTTCCCATTCGTAGCCAGTCGCTATGACGGTATTCCGCCTGCTCTGTATGTGCACTGCCAACCAGTGCCGTTCCCCAATGGCCGAGGTACTCGCCGCACAGCAACTTGCCGAGAGAGGCGTAGATGCTGCGGTGGTATCGGCAGGAATGCTTCAGGGTGAGAAGCCTGCATCTGCTGGTTCGGTTTATGCCATGCGCAATCAGGGCTTTGACCTCTCGGCGCACATCAGCAGGCAAATAGATCCAGACACTCTTGATGCGGCCGACCTCATCCTGACTATGGAACGTCGGCATCTGACGGCAATCGCCGAACTTGATATTGATGCAATCACCAAGGCATTTCCGCTGAAGGAGCTAGCAGAGCTTGCTCCTATTGTTGGATGGCGACCTCTTGAGATGTCGGTAAGCGACTGGATTGTGCAGGCCAACGCATTACGAACACCAGGTGCGGTTCTGTCTCGTGATAGGCACTTTGATGTTGCCGACCCTATGGGCGGGTCCAAGCGGGCCTACACCAAAACGGCAGATGAGATCAGTGTGCTTATTGATACGCTCTTTCGCTTTCTGTTTCCTGTTCGCTCAGGACCTGAAACGGAGTGAGAATCTGAGCGAAAGTAAACACGGCACTCATTCCCAAGCTGCAACAGACCACTACAACCACCATGTAGCTCAGCAGAGAATGACTTGGGTTTGCAGATGGATTTCGAATAAGCGCTAACAGCGCCACAGCGTTGATAGCGACAAGGGCCACGGCCCAGACGGGCAAGAGGCCATTCAGGCTTTTCGGCAGGCCCAGCTTGTCCAAAAGGCTGCTTGACCTGTCAGAGCAGATGGGCTCTTGAACCAGACATAGCCGCAGCGAGGTGCTCAAACCGACAATTACCACTGCTAAACAAAGGCCAGCTAGGACATCACTTGGGCGGTGCCAGCCGGAACCAAGCAACGCTGCAGTCACTACTGCAATGGCACAGCCTGAAACTGCGGCTAGGGCCGGCCGAACCCATTGCTCACAGGCAGAAATCGCTGCGAGCAGTACCGCCATCACTGCAGCAGTATGGCCGCTCGGAAAAGAATTGCGTGAATTTGCGTACGCAGGGTCTACAAGTTCTGGTCTGGCCAACTCAACCTTAAGGAAACGGGCAAGGAAAATAGTCAGTGCAATAGACCCGAGCGCCGCAACGCAGGTGCTCCACTGTTTGCGACGAACGGTATCAACAGCGATGATCGCGCACCCCAACACGATTGAGGGCACTGTCAAGAAGTGCAGAACGAAGGTGATAGGGCGTCGGACGGCTAGACGGGTTGCTTTACGCCCCTCAAACGCAATGTCGTCGAAGCGCTGCCCGGGGACTGTTCTCACAAACAGTAGGTACAAGCCACCAAACAAAAGAGCTGACAGCACAGACAACAACAGCATCCGTAACGCTTGGACGCGCCTTGGTGACATTGTGTCAATCCTCGGAATCGGGCGCAGAGGACGGATCCACCAAGAGTGGAAGCCTCATGCGCCCAACCCAATTTCCATGTGGTTCATTCAACTCAACCCATCCGATAGAACGGTAAAAGGCCACAGCCGAGGTGTTTGTCGGATGCACCGTGAGATGCATCGAGTGAAAACCCTGATCAGTTGCTCGCTGCGTAGCCTCGGCCATCAGAATGGCTCCAAGACCTTGGCCTTGTGAGGCTGGGTCTACGGCAATAGCGAGAACCCCAAAGGACTTGCGCGGAACTGCATCGGGCTTTTCGGGTGCAGCCGACGGAGCCCTGCGCAACAGAAGTCGCACCCCTAAGGTGACGCGTTTCCATCCCACGCCCCGCAGAAGGATGCCCGGGTGCCGAGCAACTCGAGTTGCTAGGTACCATTTTTCTGCCTTGACAAATCCAATGGTCGACCCTCGGAAGACTCCGCCAAAAAGAAAACCATTGATTGTTCCTGAGTGAGTTGTGACTAGTGCGGTGAGGTCATGAGGGCCGTTGAGTTGCCATCGGTAGCTTCGACGCACAGCCTCAACGCCGAGTTCTCCGAGCACGCTGT
>JBBDMQ010000304.1:0-14920 GCA_040878245.1 Microthrixaceae bacterium | reverse complement strand
TACTTCTGTGGCGGCGGTCCCCCGGCGGACTCCCAGATCGCGAGCGCGTCGTTGATCTGTGGGCGCAGCTCCTCGGCACGGTCGAGATACGGGTCGGTAACACATATTTGTGGGGTCCCAACGCAGGACAGATCCACACTCGTTGGTTCAAACATCATGTTTGCCCCTGTCGTCGCGACCGCCGCGGTGGCAACAACGGCGACACTAATGACCGCAGGGCGGATCAACGCTCGTGGTATCCACATACGAGGCCGTGCAGCAGCGAACTCAACGAACAGAATCGTCGCTGCAGCGAGCCAGAGCACCTGCCGGGTCCACCACCCCAAGTCGAGTCGCAAACCAGTGAGGTCATCCGTTGCACCACCCGTGCGCACAAGGATCTCGTTGCCTGACGTGAACGCCAATATCGATGCGAAGAACACGGTGACCGCCGCCACGAGAGTCGCCGACCAGTGTCGTATCCACCAGCCGAACGCTGCACCGACCGCTGCGGCAGCGGCATACATGACGAGCACCGGGACCAGAGTTAGCAGCGCTCGAGGTGACGGCAGTGCGCCAGTGGCTCCAGCGGCGACGACACACGTGACAACGAGCCCGGCAGATACACCGATCAGCGACCAAAGCCAGATTGTGAGCGTGTCCAGCCACAACGAACGCCGGGTTCCGCCCGCAGCATCGATGAGATCCGCGCTGGCAGAGCGGTCAGAAGCCTCGAAAGCCGCGATCCCAGCGACGATCGGAGTAGTCACAATAGTGACATATCCGAACTGAACAAGCGCCCACGTCCAGTCGAACCGCCACGGCATCGGGCGAACAACGACATTGAGAACAGCGACGACTGCGAGCAACCAGAACGCGTGACGCCCAGGCGAGGAGCGGAACGCAGCAGCGAACAGCGACCGAGACGACGTCTGCGGTGGAGATCCCGCTTCGACATCTACTCCGGTCAGAGTGTCGACCCCCTCAGTCATCGGAGCCTCGCTGAGTCAGATTTCTCAACGCTGTTTCGATCGGACGCTCATCGACACCGCCACCAGTCGCGTGCGCGAGAAGCTTCGCAGGCGGCCCGTCGAAGAGCACCCGACCATAGTCAAGTGCGATGACCCGATCGGCCAGCAATTCGACGTCTTCGGTGAGGTGCGTTGACAGGAGCACGGTTCGGTGCTGAGCGAGCGAGCGGATGAGACGCCGGAGCGCCACACGATGCTCAGCGTCCACACCGACTGTGATTTCGTCGAAGAGAAGCACAGCAGGTTGGCAAACAATCGCTTGGGCGATGAACACGCGTTGGCGTGTCCCACCAGAGAGATCCTTCAAGCGTTTGCCTCGCCAGTCCGTGAGTCCGGTCGCTGCGATAGCTGATGCGGTTGCAGCATCGGTGTTTCGACGCGGAATACGGTGCAGCCAAGCTGCGTAGCGAACCGCATCACCGACCGTGTAGTGCCCGGTGAACTCTGGGCGTTGCGGGACGTAGCCGATGCTTCGCCGAGCGTGGCGCCGGCCACCCACGGTCGTGATGTCCGCGTCATCGATCAGTATCCGGCCGCTTGCAGGTCGCAGCAATGTGGCAGCAGCGTTCAACAAGGTGCTCTTACCTGATCCGTTAGGTCCGACGATCGCAATGACGCCAGACCCTGCCGAAATCGAGATCCCGTCCAGCGCTGTAGTTCCCGCATATCTGACTGTGAGAGACTCAATGCGCAGCCCGCCCATGATCAGTGTCAGTAACCGAAGCTGGGAAATGAAGCACTGCAGGGGTCTGGGACCGGCCAGCCGAACTGGGAACAACCCGAGATCCAGCCGCGAGCACGATTTGATTGGAACGACAGCGGATTGAACATGTTCGTTATTTCTTTTAAACCGTCTGCAGTCCCAATCTCAGGCGTGGTCTTTGTCGAGTCAGTGTTCCAAGTTGGATTGGTATTGTTTAACACGACATATAACGATTGAAATGACGTTTTTACGTACACCGAATTGCCGTCAGCGGACGGGTCCCGATATTTACCGGACACGTTCGCATATGAGCTGCCACGGTTCTCGAACGCCCCATTTGACCACGACCGCTGCGAACCGTCATACGTCGGTGCCAGCGGACCCCACCCAACCGTTGCGACGATCTGAGCCGGCGGCGCTGCGGGAGAAGTAACACACCCTGCACCTGCGAACATGATTCCGGCGCCAACCAAACAGCGTATAAATACTGTCATGGGTCTCTTTTCCTTAACTTTCAAATTAAAAAGAAGTATGCGAAAGGATACATCGTTTTGGAGTTGACCTGCGATCTTGGACAGCTGCCGCCGCCCTGCAGAGCGACCGCCACCCGAATTGGGCTGGTTGGAACAGATTTGAGTCAGATGCTGGGAACTGGGATGCCGATAACGAAGATCCAGATGATTCGTCCACGCACATAGTCTGCCCGAAATGAACGCTCGGACCGACCCGCTACTTCGGGCTGTGAAGAGTCTGACGGCTCGGCGCTCTGCGAAGCACAAATCCCTTACCTCGGACAGTGTCGATGCTCAGACCGAGGCCACGGCATCTCCCCCGCAGTCGATACACCACCGCATCGACAGCACGCTGACCAGGAGCGCGATGACCTGGCCACAACACTTGCTCAAGGTGGCCACGGCTCACCACCTTGCCAGCAGCAACAACTAACTCCTGCGCAATAACCGATTCGAATGCGGTCAATAACACGGTCCGGTTTCCACGATGCATCACCCGCTGCTCATCTACCCACAACTCTTGACTCGACTGCTCTCGCAACAACGTAGCTAACCGCCGAACTCTGGCCTCTAAGTCACTCTGCCGATAAGGAGCCCGAATCCAATCCTCATCAAAACCGAGATTGGACGGAGGTTCTCCACTGCCAGTGAGTACCAGGATACGAGGGATTCCCGCGCGTTCCAGAGCCCGGCGAGCTAGTTCTTGATCAGGCCAACGAAGTAGTTCAATTCCGTCAAACCCAGGCAAGTGATCTGGCTGAAGAGGCTCTGAACGCAGGGTCACATCCCGACGCTACGAAGCCGACTTCACATCAGGATGTCATTGATGTTGCCGTTCTGTGAACTACTCAAGGTGACCAGCAGTTTGCAAGCCTCGGCCCTCTATGTGCTGCTCAGTACTGCCCGAAAGCAAGTTGAGTTAGGCGCGTTCCATAATGGCGTCATCGGAGTGATAAGCAGTCTCGGCATGCTCTGTGATATCGAGTCCAACGTTCTCTTCCTCTTCTGTGACTCGAATCCCAATAGTTGCCTTGAGCGCTAGAAGAATAAGTGCAGTGACTACTGCGGAGTAAACAATCGTTACTCCATTTGCAATGGCCTGCTCGCCCAGAAGCCGGAACCCCCCGCCGTAGAACAGACCACTCATATGTTCGGCCCCGAAGTACTCCGCATCGGCAAACAGTCCAATCATGAGCGAGCCCACAAGGCCGCCGACAAAATGAACTCCCACTACATCAAGTGCGTCGTCGTAGCCAGCACGGAACTTCAGATGTACTGCAAAGCAGCAAATCAGACCGGCGGCTAGGCCTATAAAAATCGCCGACATAGAAGAGACGTAACCGCAGGCTGGGGTAATGGCAACTAATCCAGCAACAATTCCCGATGCAGCTCCAAGGTTTGTGACGTGACCGTCCTTGACCCGTTCAGCTATTGCCCAAGAAAGGCCGGCGGCGGCGGCGGCGAGGAAGGTATTCATAAACGCTTGCACGGCTTGCCCGTTAGCAGACAGTGCCGAGCCCGCATTGAATCCAAACCAACCAAACCACAGAATGCCAGTTCCAATCATGACTAGTGGCATGGAGTGTGGCGGGTGACCTTCCTTTGGCCAACCTTTACGCTTACCAAGAATCAGAACTGCAACCAGTGCCGCAATGCCTGCATTCACATGAATTGCGGTGCCGCCTGCAAAGTCGAGTGAACCTCGCACGCCTAGCCACCCGCCGTAGACCCACTTAAACACTGGCGCAAAAACCAGCAGCATCCAGATCGGTGCGAAAAGCGCCCAAGCAGCGAATTTCATTCGGTCGGCAACAGCACCAGAGATGAGTGCAGGAGTAATAACAGCGAACATCCCCAAGAAAATCACCGTCAACAGTCCGCCGACACCATCGCCAGAAGCAATGCTCATGTTATTGAGGAAAGCTGCATCGAAGCCACCAAACCATCTGCCATCGAAGTTACCGCCAGCGATTGAGTAGCCGATAATGACCCACAGAATTGGAATGGTGAGTAGGCACCAGAAGTTCATCATCAACATATTCAAGACATTGCGGCTGCGATCCATGCCGCCATAGAAGAACGCCAAACCTGGTGTCATGAACAACACCAGCGCTGAGGAAATCAATACCCATGCGATGTCACCGGAATCCATAATTCTTCCCCCTGTGGGTCGTTCTGCGAAAACTCAAGTCTGAGCACTTCGTCACGGCATTTGCCAAGATGCACAGGTTTCAGGATCATTGTTTCTAAAATGTTTCATCAAAGTGGCAGCAGTATTACTCTTGCCAAACCGCACCGAGCCTTTTTCAGCCGATCTATTTGAACAGTGCTGGGAAGTATCCTTCAGAGATGTCTGAACGACCAGTAGTGCTCATTCTTGGTGCAGGCTTTGGTGGAATGGGTGCCGCATCGAAACTGAAAAAGGCTCCGGTCGACGTTCTGCTTGTTGACCAGCACAATTACCACACGTTTCGACCCCTGCTCTACCAAGTGGCCACGGACGTGCTCGATCCTTCAACGGTCGGCTACCCGATTAGATCTTTTGTGGACCGCCAAAAAAACCTGTCCTTTACTCAGGCTTCGGTAAGCAGCATTGACCTTGAGAACAAGGTTGTTTCATTCGCCAACTGGGACCCTCAGCACTACGACTATCTAGTAGTGGCTCTTGGTGGCAGGGCGAACTTTTTGAATATCGCCGGGGCCAAAGAACATTCCTTTCCTCTGTATACCCTCAACGACGCCGTCAAACTGAAAAACCATGTGCTGCAACAGTTCGAGGCGGCAGATAAGTCGCCCGAATTAGTGACAGATGGTGCCCTCAATCTGGTGATCGTTGGCGGCGGTCCGACCGGCGTTGAAACCGCCGGAGCCATGGCAGAGCTATTCAGTAAATCGCTAGCGCGAGACTTTCCACGGTTGCCGGTTGCAGAGGCGAAAATTACCCTCGTCGAGTACGGAGACCGGCTCCTCACCATGTTCAATCAAGGGTTAAGCGATTACACAAAAGCTGAACTCGAAAAACGAGGGGTAACGGTACGACTAGGCGAATCAGTCATCGAGATTGCTGCCGACCACGTCACCTTGAACTCTGGCGAAACACTGAAGGCCCACACCACTGTTTGGGGTGCAGGTCTATCCGCATCACCATTAGCAACTGAACTTTCGCAGGACCTGCAGCACGGACGGGTTCCAACAGAGCCCATGTTGCATGTGTCGGGCCACCCAGAAGTGTTTGTGGTTGGAGACCTTGCCTGGACTACCGATACAAAAACCGACAAGGTTCTTCCTCAACTTGGATCAGTGGCCTTACAAGCAGGGGAACACGTGGGCAAAACCATTGATCGTATGACCCGTAAACACAAAGAGCCGGAGCCGTTTGCCTACTTCGACAAGGGCAGCATGGCGACTATTGGCCGCAAGGCGGCTGTTGCTGCGCTTCCGCCAGACATTCATATAACTGGAACAGCAGCTGCACTGGTTTGGGGAACTGTGCACTTGGCTCTGTTGAGTGGAACCGAGAATCGCGCTGTTGCTATGGCGAACTGGAGCTTTTCGTATATGCATCACGATCACCCATCACGGATGATCTTTGATGTGGAAGATGAGGACTGAGCCAGCGCTCATCAATCGAAAACGTGACCGTGCTCGAATCGCTCCGAGTCGCCAGCGGCAGCAGTGAGCGCCGCAACATTGTCTCGTGTGAAGAAACCCTCATAGCCATGGCAACGCTCGACGTACTCAGTTATCAGCAATGAGTAGGGTGAACTTTTCGAGAAAATCTGTTTCAGATTTGGTTCGTCCTTGCACTCGCCAACCACGTCTGCCAGAAAAGGGGTTCCAAGTTTGGTGAGCTGACTGACGACGTAGTCCACATTCTTCATCTCGTTGATATCGCCATCGCTGACCTCATAAGCCATATGGTGCATTCGCCGGCCAAAGTTGCGCACAAACTCTTCGGTTGGCATGGGCAGATTTTTAAATGAGTTAACGATGGCTGGAGTGTTGTTAGCAGTAAAGACTCGCGCTGGGCTCTGCTTGTCGTCTGGGACATCAGGGTGACGAGTGACGTTGGTTGAAGAGTTCATCTCGGTGATGTTGTAAGCGCCCCAGAAGTAGTAAGGAACCATCGTGAGGTACTCAAGAAGTGCGTCTTCTCGTTCGCCAGCCAAAATTCTTGTTGCCAAGTGATCAATGCCTAATACCTTGTCGGTTATGCCATGTTCTGCCTGCTGGGAGGCCGCCGTATCAATCAAGAACTGACTCTCTGCAGAGATCTGCAAGGAATCGCCTAGGGCACATTCCTCAAGACTGTCGAGCGCAACATCGATGTATCCAACCCGGTTATAGGTAAAGTCCGACAGGAAGGTAAAGCTCATATGGGGGCCAAAATAAAACGAGTTTGCTGTCTCACCCTCATAAACAAACCGCACTCCTTGAGGCTCGAGAGCGTTGCGAACTTCTTTGACAGAGCTCGCCTTGTAGATCTCTCCGATGTAGCGGGCATTCGGTTTGGCCGCAGATAGCGGATACAGCAAATTCCAACGAGTCACCTCGTCTTCGAACGAAACTACGAGTGGTTCAAGCAGAATCATCTTTGGAAACTCGGGTTGGGACTGAAGCAGATAGACCTTGTGTGTGTCCGTTATGCGAGCATCGATCAAACGGTAAGGGCCCATAAGCGCAAGTTCGGCAATGTAATGCGGTCCATCACCGTGCTCGACCTGCACCACTACGGCTGCCATGCAGCCGACAATCTCTGGTAGGCCAGACTCGGTGCGTCGTTGAAAGACCTTGGGCAAATACTCCTCAAAGAAGGCCGAGTTCTGCTTGTCGCCCATTGGAACGTAGGTTGCAAGGTCAATCATGTCGATCAGCCAATCTCGTGAGCATGTGTGCGAGCAGTAGTAGAGGGAGCAGTAGTAGAGCGAGCAGTAGTAGAGCGAGCAGTAGTAGAGGGAGCAGTAGTTCCTGTCAGGGGAACTCCAGATTGCGGGAGCCCGGGAGGCATAAAGGTTTCGGAGGTTGTGAGATCCCAGCCGAGCTGCGAAAGCTCTGCTGCTTTACCATCGACAAGGTCTCTTGGTTGATGGAAGGTGTAGTGGTGACTGATGGTGTCAACACGCCCATCGTCGAACCATTTGAAGATCATGGACGGGTCGAGTTGGGAAGTGTGGTCAAGGCCCATTGCTGCAACCATCTCGGCTAAAGCTTCAACCGTGTTGTAGTGGAATTGCTGAACGCGAGTTGCTTTATCTGGGACGACAAGCGCCCGTTGCAGTTTCGGATTTTGAGTGGTGACTCCGACAGGACAAGTGTTGGTTTGGCACTTCTGAGACTGAATGCAACCCACTGCAAACATGAATCCCCTGGCCGAATTACACCAATCAGCTCCAAGTGCCATGGAGCTTGCAATCGCAGATGCGGTTACCATTTTGCCACTGGCACCGATTTTAATTTTATCTCGTAAACCCGCACCGACCATAACGTTATGGACCAGAACCAGCGCTGGCTCGAGCGGAAACCCCATGGAATCAGAGAACTCAAGCGGTGCAGCACCGGTACCACCCTCGCCACCATCGACCACGATGAAGTCAGGGCATATTCCGGTGTCGATCATGGCGTGAGCAATAGACATGACCTCGAGTGGGTGCCCAACACACAACTTAAATCCCACTGGCTTTCCGCCAGAAAGCTGCCTGAGTTGGCCAATAAATGCGCAGAGGCCTTTGGGATCAGAAAATGCCTGATGATAGGTGGGCGAGAACACGGTCTGGCCGATTGGCACCTGTCTTGCCTCGGCAATCTCCTTTGTCACCTTGGCTCCCGGAAGAATGCCGCCGTGGCCGGGCTTGGCTCCTTGAGACAACTTGATCTCTATCATCTTGACCTGAGGGTCAGTGGCGTTGACAGCAAACTGCTCGGGGTCAAACCCGCCCTCAGCGTCTCGGCATCCGAAGTAACCAGTTCCTATCTGCCAGATGAGGTCTCCGCCGTGCTCACGGTGGTAACGAGAAATACCGCCCTCACCAGTGTCATGAGCAAAGCCCCCGCGTTGCGCCCCAAGGTTCATTGCTTGCACAGCAGCGCCACCTAAAGCACCAAAACTCATAGCCGAAATGTTCAGAACTGATGATGAGTATGGCTGCGTGCAGTCCGGTCCGCCGATAGTGACCCGCAGGTTCTTGCCTGCGTCTTGAATGACGGGATGCGGCGCAATGGAATGAGCTAGCCATGCGTACTCTGCGTCGTACACGTTGCGTTCAGTTCCAAAGGCCTTCTCGTCTGCCACTCCCTTTGCCCGACGATAAATCAAGGAACGAGTGTCTCGATTAAAGGGTGTGCCGCCGGTGTTGTCTTCGATGAGGTACTGATGCAGTTCGGGACCGATATCTTCGAGAAGAAATCGAAAGTGACCAAGAATTGGAAAGTTGCGAAGGATGCTGTGCTGCGTCTGAAACAAGTCGGACAACCCAAGTATCACCATCGGAACAAACAAAAGTTCAGCCAGCAGGAACCACGGGTTCACAACAGCTAACGGCAACATCAGGAGAGCAAGAAACACCATGACCCATAACAGCTTCGTACCTATATTTTGAATCACTGTGCAGTCCTCATCGCCTCGGGGCAAGTCGCAGTCTCTCAGAGATTTACAGTAAGCGGGTTGAGAACGAGACCTACTCCTGCCAACGTTCCGAGGCTTGGCCTACCCCAAATTCCAACTCAGTCACTGATTGGTAGTTCTGATCGGCAAGTAAAACTGCCGAGCCCAATTCTGAGCGATTCGGCGTATCAGGAAACATCTGTGCCTCAAGGCAAACCGCACCGAATTTGCTAAAGGGCCACCCAAGCCCTCCACCTGTGTAGAGCTGCACGGCGCGCTGATCTGTTCGGACGCGCATCCAGCGGCCACTCAGCGGCGCATCAAGAAGCGCTGCAAATCGCAACTGTTTCTCTTGACCGTCAACAGAGAAGCAGTGGTCAAAGCCCTCTGGCCGCATGCGGAGTGCATCTCCAATCAGGGTGCGACTGCGAAAGTCAAACGGCGTGTTGTGCACGGACTGCAGACCACTCAGCGGAATTCCGTCACCCCCAACCGGTAGGACCTGAGTTGATCCAAGAGTCAGGGCATGACCGCTCACCGTGGGCGTACCATCAAGATTCCAATAGCCGTGGTTGGTCAGATTAACTACCGTAGGTGCATCAGTAGTGGCGGAATACGTGATGCGCAGAGTGCCACCAACAAGGTCATAGGTGGCCCGAACACTCAGGTTGCCAGGAAACCCTTGGTCACCATCGGGGCTGCTCAAGGCGAAGGTCACCCGGCCTCCATGGGGGCTGGGCTCATGAGACAGAACCTGCCATTCTTGGCGAGCGAATCCCTTGGGGCCGCCATGTAGTTGATGTGGCCCCTCGTTAGCCTCAAGCGCAACCTTTCGACCATTAAGTAGGAAGCCTGCGCTAGAGATTCGATTGGCATATCGTCCAACCGAGGCACCTAAGTACGGGTTGCGCTCGTGATCGAAATACTGATCAAGTGAGTCAAGCTCTAGATGGACTGAGCCCATCATGCCGTGCCGGTCGGGCACCTCGAGGCTGCGAATTGAGGCTCCGTAGGACAACAAACTGAGTCGCATGAAAGGGTTGTGAAGTTCGAGTTGTTCAGTTCTCATGCTTTGCCCGCCTGCTACGGTCAGTTTCTCTTAGCGATGATAGGCACTTGATGACTACCGAAATGCTGCATCGAATTCAGTTCGGCCTAACCGTCAGCTTTCACTTCATCTTTCCACCGATGTCTTTAGGAGTCGGGCTTGTACTAATCATCTTTGGCGTCAAGTCCGTGCGCACGAAGGACCCTAAATGGCGTCAACTGTCATTGTTCTGGGTAAAGATTTATGGGCTGATCTTTTCCATGGGGATTGCAACAGGCATTGTTCAAGAGTTTGAGTTCGGAACCAACTGGGCGGAATACTCACGGTATGTCGGAAATATCTTCGGCAGCCTTCTTGCAGCAGAAGGCATCTTTGCGTTCATGCTTGAGGGCGGATTTTTAGGTCTCATGCTGTTTGGCGGCACGAAGCTTGGCAACAAGATGTGGCTCTTTGCAACCACCATGGTGGTCACCGGAGCAACCTTTAGTGCGGTCTGGATTGTGATGGCTAACTCGTGGATGCAAACCCCGCAGGGCTACGAAATCAAAGATGTTGGCAATGGCGACCAAGCATTTATGACCAGCTTTTCCGAGGTCATGTTTACTCCCTCTTTTGGACCAAGAATTTTGCATGTGATTGCTGCATCTTGGATGGTTGGCACCTCACTCGTCATCAGCGTGGCGGCTTATTATCTACTCAAGAGCCGCCATGTTGACCTTGCCAAAACCATGATCCGTGTGGCTTTGCCCATCTTTACTGTCCTTGCTGTGCTGCAGGTTGTTTTGTTCGGAGCGAACCAAGCAATCGAAGTCACCTACCAGCAGCCAGAGAAGCTTGGCGCAATGGAGGGCCTCTACAAGTCCACGACCTGCGCACCGATGTACATCATCGGTTGGACGAACCCCGACACGGAAACAACAAGCGGGTTATCTATCCCTTGCATGCTCAGCATTTTGAGTTACCAAAGCCCACAAGCAGAGGTGGCCGGTCTTGAAGAGTTCCCGAAAGACGAGTGGGCAAACGTCAATCTGGTGTTTCAGGTGTACCACCTGATGATCAACCTTGGCATGTTGTTTATTGCCATCGGCTGCATTGCCTGTGGTCTGTGGATTTGGAAGCGCAAGCTGTGGGATCAGCGTTGGATGCTCTGGATACTCGTGTCATCTATCGGACTCACCGAACTTGCAACGCTCTCGGGTTGGTGGACTGCAGAGTTTGGCCGGCAGCCGTGGGTTGTTTGGCAACTCCTCAAGACCGATGGAGCGCAATCTCCGAACGTCTCATTTTCTCAGGTTGCATTCTCTATCGGGATGTTTGTGGTTCTCTATGCTCTGGTTTTTGCCATGTTCATCAGTCTGCTCAACCAGATGATTAAAAAAGGGCCGCCGCCAGTAGAGGAAGGCGAAGGGGTCACTGCATCACTTCCCGATTCGTTCGGTGACATCTTCCGGCATCGCTCGCGAGTCTCAAGCGGGAAGGACTGATATGTGGCTCAACACAACTTGGTTTGTCCTGTACGTCATCATCATTGCGGGCTACGTCATTTTGGACGGCTTCGATCTGGGAGTTGGAATGCTGTCGCCGTTTCTTGCCCGCAGCGATCAGGAGAAGCGGATTTTGCTGAACTCCATCGGCCCGGTTTGGGACGGCAATGAGGTATGGCTCGTTCTAGGTGGCGGTGCCTTGTTCGCCGCATTCCCATTGGTATACGCCTCATTGTTTTCAGGATTTTATACGGCAATGATGCTGGTGCTCTTTGTGCTGATCCTGCGAACAGTCGCTATTGAATTTCGATCCAAACGAGAAGGTGTTCGCTGGCGAGCAACCTGGGACTGGATCTTCTTTGGTGCGTCACTTGGTATCACCCTGCTGCTTGGGGTTGCCCTTGGCAACGTGATCCAAGGAGTTGCGCTCGATGAAGCAGGAAATATGAGCATCAACCTGCTTGATCTGCTCAATCCTTATGCACTTGCAGTAGCACTCACCGCCGTGGCCATGCTGAGCTTGCACGGCTCAATCTTTTTGACTCAAAAAGTTGAGGGAGAGTTGCTTGAGCGGGTGACCACACTTATCCCCAAACTCATGGCTCTGTTCTTTACCCTTATGACCGTGCTGATGGCATGGACCTTGCTACTCGACGAAGAAATCACCACCAACTATCGGGACAGGCTGTGGATTGGCGTTTTCCCGCTGCTGGGTCTTGTTGCAGTGTTAGCGAGTTTTAGATTCCTCTCACAGAAGCAGTACCTCAGCGGGTTTGTTGCATCGGCGTGCATGATCGCTCTATTGCTTGCAACCGTTGCGGCAGGCATGTACCCCGTGCTGATTCCCTCATCGCTGAACCCCGACTACGACCTGACAGTGACCAACTCTGCGAGTGCCCCAGAGACGCTCACCGTAATGCTGGTTATTGCAGTCATTGGGCTTCCCTTTGTGCTGATGTATACCGCCGGTGTGTACTACTTCTTCCGTGGCAAGGTCACCCTGGACGAAGAAAGCTACTGATCGCCAAAGCGGCGATGAGTACTTCCGTTTGCAGTTATGTGGCCACGTTCCCTATTAGCCGAGCATCCTTCCGTCAGGCGTTGGGTCATGGCGGCTGTCTTTGGCGGCCTTGCCGCTGCGGTCATATTGATTGCTTGGACGATTTTGTTGGCAGGGGTTATTAATGACGGCTTTATAGAGAAAGCACCCATCGCTGATTTGTTGCCAGTCCTAGCGATTATGGCTGCTCTGCTCATACTGCGCGCTACCTGCATCTGGACGAGCGAAATCAGCTCGCAACATGCGAGCGGACTCCTTCGAGACAAGATTCGCTCTGCCACGCTGAACCACCTAGTCAGTGTGGGGCCTGCAGGCCTAGGTCATGAGCGAAACGCCGAGATCACCACAACACTCGGCCAAGGGGTTGACGCTCTTGACCCGTACCTCAGTCGATTTTTACCGGCGGCTGCGCTCGCTGGAATTGTTCCCGCGGCAGTGTTTCTCACCATAGCCATTTTGGATCCATGGACCACGCTCATTTTACTGTTCACCGGACCGATGTTGATTCTGTTGCTGGTAGTCATCGGCAGTCGTACTCGATTACTCGCCGTTCGTCGCTTTGAAGAGCTTGGCTGGTTGAGCTCTTTTTATTTAGACATGATTCAGGGGCTTGGCACACTCAAGGCATTTGGCAGATCACAAGACGGTGCCGACATGGTCGAGCAGGTGAGTCGTCGCTACGGCGAGGCCACAATGGATGTGCTTCGTACCGCATTTCAGACCTCGCTCATGATGGAGTGGGCCGCAACTGCAGCGACTGCGCTTGTGGCGGTGCAAATCAGCTTTCGATTGATCCGTGGGGATATTTCCTTTGACCTAGCGCTAGCAGTCCTCATTCTGACGCCGGAGTTCTTTGCACCTCTGCGACGTTTAGCTATTGAGTACCACGCCGGGCAGGAAGGAAATGCAGCTGTAGAACGAATTGAGGAACTCAATGCGTTGCCAATTCGCCGAGTACCTCCGCAGCAAAGCACAAATCTGATGAGCTACCCCCGAGACAACTTGCAGTTTCGGGGGCTTGAGTTCTACAACGTGAGCTATCGCTATGCGGGGGCCACACAGCCAACTCTTCAACAACTGAACTTGAGTATTCAGCCGGGCGAGTCTGTTGCAGTAATCGGCCCGAGCGGTGCCGGAAAGTCAACCATCGTCAAACTACTGATGCAGTTTATACAACCCGATTCCGGGGAAATTCGGATCAACGGCTTAGTCGCAGCGAGCATGGACCTCGCCGATCTACGAGGCCTAGTGACGTGGGTGCCACAGCAACCAGCAATATTTGCTGGCACCGTTGCAGAGAACATTGCTCTGGGAAACCCTCAAGCCTCGGACTCTGAGATTCTTGAAGCTGCCCGTGTCGCCTGCGCAGAGGAATTCATTTCGGATCTACCCGAAGGCATGAGCACTCTCTTAGGAGAAAGCGGCCTTCGGCTGAGCGGCGGCCAAAGGCAGCGAATTGCGATTGCCCGCGCCGCGCTCATGGATACGCCCCTGGTGCTGCTTGATGAGTTCACTGCGCATCTTGATGAGGAA
The DNA here is from genome assembly GCA_040878245.1 of Microthrixaceae bacterium. GTDB lineage: Bacteria > Actinomycetota > Acidimicrobiia > Acidimicrobiales > Microtrichaceae > IMCC26207. The sequence goes on along the minus strand of JBBDMQ010000304.1, from coordinate 969 downwards.
ACCGAGGCTCAAGTTATTGCTGCCATGGGTGCGCTCATGCAACATCGAACCTCGGTGGTCATTGCACACCGAGCGGCAACCATTGCTTCGGCTCAACGTGTTTTGAGCTTGGATGGTGGCCGCTTGACCGAGGTCCCAAGATGACTGCCCTTGGTACTCGCAGCACGCGGCACATCATTCGGGTGATCGGCGGTTACCAGGGCTGGGTTGCACTTACTGCTGCCCTAAGCTTTGTCACTCTTGGTGCCGGCATCGGCTTGATGGCCATGTCTGCCTATCTCATCTCAAAGTCGGCACTTGTAGATTCAACGGTGACACTTGCACTCACCATTCTTGGTGTTCGCGTATTTGCCACAGTTCGAGCCGTATCTCGTTATGCCGAGAGGTATCTGGGGCATCTTGGAACCTTCAAAATACTGACCCGAATACGAGTTTGGTTCTTTCGGGGAATCGAAGTTCTTGCTCCAGCGGCACTCTACGAGCAGCGCAAAGGAGACTTACTGACCCAAATCTTGGCAGACATTGACACGCTTCAAGATCTTTACTTGCGGGTCTTAGTTCCCCCGGTAGCTGCAGCTTTAGCAGTCAGCCTGGGTTGTGTGATTTTGGCTGGCTTTAGTCTTGAGTTGGGCCTCACATTGTTGGTATTTGTCATTCTTTGCGGAGTGGTTATTCCTGTTGTGCTTCACCGGCTGACGCACCTCTCCTCCGAATTGCTGCTCAGTCAACAAGCCAGCCTGAACGCAACATTGGTAGAGGGCATCGCAGGCCTCTCTGATCTCATCGTTTTTGGCCGTGAAGACCTTCTCGTTGAGAGCGCAGCGCACATCACAGCGAGTCAGCAAACGGCAAGGAAGCAACTCGCTCAGGCTCGTGGAGTTGCATCTGGCCTCACTGCTTTACTTGTCGGTCTTGCAGCTTTGACGGTGCTCGGGTTGGGAGTTTCGCTCGTGAGCGAAGGCTCAATCC
>JBBDMQ010000303.1:0-14925 GCA_040878245.1 Microthrixaceae bacterium | reverse complement strand
GTCGTTGAGATACCAGCTTGGTCTGTTGAGCTTCGAGCGCAACTAGGGGTACTCAGGCGTTCAAAGAGGCTTCGAATGATCAGGACCCTTGTCGAGGCTCCTCGTCTAGCAAGATTTGAGCGCCAAGAACTTGATGGACGCGCTCATAGTGACTGGGTTCTGGAAGCCCAAGTAGAGCCCACTGGAGTTGCTGATTGTTTGCTCACGATGTCGCTGCATTATGGAGGCAGTATGTGGGTGCCCTTGCTTGATCGTTTGCTTGCCGAGGAGATTGAGCGTTCTAGGGGGCGACTGTTGAGCGTGCTTGGCGTGGATTCATGACGGTTCGAGTTTGGCCAGGCCGCCCGTACCCCCTTGGCGCGACTTGGGATGGTGCCGGCACCAACTTTTCGGTGTTCTCGGAGGTGGCTGAAGGAGTTGAACTTTGTTTATTTGATGAACACGGTGCCGAACTCGCTGTTGAACTTACAGAATGTGTTGGCTCAGTGTGGTTTGCCTATTTGCCTGACATCGGCCCGGGAATGCACTACGGGTTTAGGGTGTTTGGCCCGCGTCGCAGCGCAGCAGATCTGAACTTGAGCTCCAAGTTGCTGCTCGACCCCTACGCCAAAGCCATTTCCGGGTCAATGAAGTGGAACGACGCAATTGATGCGGAGCATGCGGTCAACACAGATTCCGCGCCCTATGTGCCGAGATCAGTGGTGATTAACCCGTGGTTCGATTGGGGTCAGGATCGCTCACCAGCTCGTCCCTGGCACTCCACCGTGCTGTACGAAGCTCACGTCAAAGGTCTTACCCAGCTTCACCAAGGAGTTGAGGAACAACATAGAGGCACCTATCTGGGCCTGTGTTCGCCGGCAATTATTGACCACCTTCATGGCCTTGGAGTGACTGCTATTGAACTTATGCCTGTGCATCAGTTCATACATGATCGTCGACTTGTGCAGATGGGGCTGAGTAACTACTGGGGTTATAACTCAATCGGTTTCTTTGCTCCGCATAATGAATACGCTGCAAGCGGACAATCTGGCGAGCAGGTCCAAGAGTTCAAAGTGATGGTCAAGACGCTTCATGAAGCGGGAATTGAAGTGATCTTGGACGTGGTCTATAACCACACTGCAGAGGCCGGAAAAGGCGGGCCGCTGCTGAGTTTTAAGGGACTAGATAACAAGGCCTACTACCGGCTAGATGCCGAAGACCCATCGGAGTATGTGGACTACACCGGCACGGGCAACACACTCAACATGCGTCACCCACATGTGCTGCAACTCATTATGGATAGCCTGCGCTATTGGATTGAAGAGATGCATGTAGACGGATTCCGTTTTGATCTTGCGGCCACATTGGCTCGCGAGCTTCATGAGGTTGACCGCCTGAGTGCGTTCTTTGATTTGATCCAGCAAGATCCGGTTGTCAGTCAGGTCAAGCTCATCGCAGAGCCTTGGGATGTTGGTGAGGGTGGCTATCAGGTGGGCAACTTTCCACCCCTTTGGTCTGAGTGGAACGGGCGCTACCGCGACTGCGTGCGCGATGTCTGGCGCGGACAGCGCAACCAACTCGGTGAGTTTGCGGCCCGTCTGACTGGATCTTCTGATCTGTATCAGGCAGAGGGTCGTCGACCTCATGCAAGTATCAATTTCGTGACGGCACACGACGGGTTCACCTTGGCCGACCTTGTGAGCTACGAGCACAAGCAGAATCAAGCGAATGGTGAACACAACCAAGATGGCACCGACGACAACCGCTCATGGAACTGTGGTGTGGAGGGCCCCAGTAGCTCGCCCGAAATCAAGCAATTACGCGCCCGACAACAACGGAATTTGCTAGCGACGTTAGTGCTGTCTCAGGGTGTTCCAATGCTAGTTGCGGGCGACGAGTTCGGTCGGACACAGCAGGGAAACAACAATGGCTTTGCCCAAGATAATGAGGTTTCTTGGGTGAACTGGCCGGAGGCAGATCAGCAACTTCTTGAGTTCACTCAACATCTCATTTCTCTTCGTCAGTCCAACCGTGTCCTTCAACGACGCAAGTTTTTAACTGGTGAACCTGTGCGAGATGGGGCTCAGGTAGACGTTGCTTGGTTTGCTCAGAACGGTACCGAAATGAACTCTGAGCAATGGCATGACGGCTCGCAAACTCTGGGCATGTGGCTTAATGGAGACCTTGACGAGGTTGGTCCTCGAGGCGAAGCACTCCATGGGTCAACCCTCTTCATCTGTTTCAATTTTACAGATGCAAGAATCTCTTGGCAGCTTCCACATGAACAATGGGGAAAGCACTGGCTGTGTCGCCTTGATACCGAAACTGAATCAGCGCGAACGAGCGCACATCAAGCTAACGGCAGCGTTGATTTGGCGGCTAGAAGTGTGTTGGTACTCGAGCTCTACGAGTCGGACTCCGAACCTACGCGTATCTAACTGCGTCGGGCCGTAAAACGTGAACCGTGTTGGTGCAGAGTCAACGGCAGTCCAAAGCACTGACTGATTAACTCAGACGTGAGAGTCTCATGGATTGGTCCGGCAGCGAGTAGCCGCCCTGACTGCAACGCCAGAACATGGGTAAAGCTCGGCGGGATTTCTTCTACGTGGTGTGTGACCAAGATGATCGGTGCTGAACTTGGATTGGCTGCCAGCCTGTCAAGGCGATCAACAAGAATCTCACGGCCGCCTAAGTCGAGCGCTGCGCTGGGCTCGTCAAGCAGAATCAGGTCGGGTTCCGCCATCAGGGCCCGAGCGAGCAGCACTCGTTGTCGCTCGCCAGAAGAAAGTGACCCATAGGGCCGGGTCGCTGCAAAGCCCACCTGTTGGGCGTGAAGAAGACCCAACGCTTTCTCCGAGTCGGCATGGTCATACTGATGCCACCAGGGTTCAAGAGCAGCATATTTGGCGCAGACAACTACCTCGGTTGCTGTGAGCTGAGGTCGGATCATGTCAGCTAATGCCGGGCTGACCAGTGCTACCCGACGGCGCAAAGTTCGAACATCTGTCTGGCCGAGTGTTTGGCCGAGCAACTCCACGGTGCCGCTGCTTGGATGTTCATACAACGAGCAGATTCGAACGAGTGACGTCTTCCCACTTCCGTTTGCGCCTATGACAATCCAACTACTGCCGGCTTCAACTGTGAAATTGATCTGATCAAGTAGGCGAGTTCCATTTCGGATAAGGCCGACCTGAGTAAGAGACAGCACTGCCGGAGATACAGGTCCGGCACTCATGGATGAGGCGCATCGGGCTCGTTGAAAGCCGGTCCAAACCTCTCCTCGAGCGATGCCTCCATCGCTTGGTTCAACAGCTCAAGACCCACAAGCGCCTGCTCGGCCTCTTCTGGTTGCAGCCGTTGCAGTAGTCGGTTAAGTCCGGCGCCAACGAGTTCATCGCCAAGGTGCATGACGCGAATTCCCTCGGTTGTCAGAGCCAACATCACTCGACGGCGGTCACTGGGGTCGGCGGAGCGAGTCACTAGTGAACGTGCGACTAGTCCATCTACCACCGAGGTCATTGATGAGGCGCTTACCCCAAGCAACGCTGCCACATGGGTTGCTGGACGGGACCGAACCGCAAGAAACACCAAAACTCGGTACTGAGGGAGAGTAAGTTCGCCTTCACTCAGAGCTGTCCCTGCAACTTTGGCAAGCCTTGCCGCAGCCCTCACTGCATCGGCACTGCGCAAAGATGAAGTCGGGTCTTCCAACATGATTCGTCATGCTACCCGCCGAATACGCAGCAGCACCTAGTACTCAGGTAGGTAAGAGCGGCATTTCCCCGGTGCAGCAGTAAGCTAGGGGGATTGTTGGATCTCTTCGGGTGACTGATCTCGCATGACTTTGCTCGGATTCGCAGCCGTGTTTTTCTTGGTGTTGGCAAATGCACTGTTCGTGGCCATTGAGTTTGGCCTTGTTGCAGTCGACCGAAATCAATTACAGAAGCTTGCTGAGGAAGGGAATCGGTCTGCCGTTCGAGCTTCCGGTATTCATCAACGACTCTCGTACAATTTGTCGGGTGCTCAGCTAGGTATCACCATCTGCAGTCTTGGTCTTGGTGTTCTTGCTGAACCAGTAGTCGCAGTTGCGTTAGAGCCGTTCGTAGGACAGCTCATTGGAGACAAGCGTGCCCTTGGCATTTCGGTACTGCTTGCGTTGTTGTTCACCACCATTGTGCAGATGGTGGTGGGAGAACTCATACCAAAGTCAGTCGCTGTGGCAAAGCCTCTGCCAACAGTGCTTGCTTTGTCCGGGGCCTTTCGTGGTTTCAATCTTTTTTTCAGTCCCATCATTTTTGTTTGCAATGCCCTAGCTGAACGAATAGTTCGGTTGTTTGGGGTTGAGCCAAAAGATGAACTCTCAAGTGTTCGAAGTCGTCAAGAACTGAAGCGTCTCGTGACTGCTTCATTCAACGTGGGCACGTTGGGTCTTAAGGACGCCGATTTACTGACTCGCACATTTCGATTTGGCGAGAAGACCGCCGCCGACGCGCTCACACCACGGGTCAACGTTCAGGCACTGAACGTTGATGCACTCGTCGGTGACCTGCTGACGTTGACTGCCACCACAGGCTTGTCGCGCTTTGTGGTCATTGAGGAAGACCTTGATCATGTTGTAGGAGTTGTGCACATCAAGGACGTGCTTGGTGTACCTGCCAATGATCGTCAAGAGTTTCCCATTCGTTCACTCTTGCGCGATGTCCTTGCGATTCCAGAAAGCAAGAATCTTGAATCCCTGATCGTTGAACTACAGGGAGCCGCCGGACAGTTCGCAATTGTGGTTGACGAGTATGGGGGTACTGCTGGAATCATCACTCTTGAAGATGTCCTCGAAGAGATCGTTGGCGATATCGATGACGAGCATGACCCGCAGCGAAGTACGCCTTCGGTCAGGCGATGGCAAGGGGCCCACATTCTCTCTGGGCTTTTGCACCCTGACGAGGTCCTTGAAGCCTGTAAATTTGTTGTGCCCGAAGGAGAGTTTGAAACATTAGGTGGATTTATTCTTGACTCTTTAGGGCATATTCCAGCAGCCGGAGAGGGGTTCTCCTTTGATGGTTGGACCGTCGAAGTTGAGGCAATGGAAGGTCGTCGCGTTGCAACTGTCAGGCTGATTGCTCCGGTACCCGAAACTCTTGCTGGAACACCCGCAAGTGAGCTTTCAGACGCAGAGAGGCAGGGTGACAGATGAATCCGCTGCTCGTACTGCTTTTTGGCATGCTGCTTATTTTTGCCAACGGATTTTTTGTAGCAGTTGAGTTCTCGCTCCTAGCAGCGCGTCGCGGCAAGATCGAGGAGCGTGCTGAAGCAGGCTCACTTGGTGCTCGCCGAGCCTTGGAGGGAATGCGCAACCTCAATGTGCAACTCGCTGCGAGCCAACTAGGGATTTCGGTGGTGTCCCTGATGCTCGGCTGGTTGATTGAGCCCGTTGTGGGCTCGGCCTTTGAGTCGCTCTTTGGCTTGACCTCGCTGCCCGAAAGCGTGTCTCAAGGTATCGGCCTGGCGCTAGGCCTCATTATTATTGCCCTCATTCATATGGTGGTCGGAGAGATGGTGCCAAAGTCGTTCGCACTCTCTGCGCCCGAGTCTGTTGCAGTTGCGTTGGCGCCGCTGCATAGCGTTGTGGTTGGGCTTGTTCGACCCGCAGTGGCTGGGCTGTATTGGCTGGCAAAAATTGGCACTCGACTTGTTGGTGTTGACCCCACTGATGAGTTGGCACAAGCTCATACAGTATCTGAACTAGCACTCATGGTTGAGGAATCTGGTGCGAGTGGCGAACTGCAAATTACTGAACATGAGTTACTCGTTGGCGCACTTGGCTTTCTTCAAATCCGTGTTTCTGAAGTAATGGCCCAGCGTCAGAATCTAGTGACAGTGCCGAATACTTCAACCGTGGCCGAGGCAGAAAAATTAATGCATCAATCCGGCCACTCTCGTGTGCTGGTTTTGGGAGCAGGTACCGATCAGGTCACAGGGTTTCTGCATGCCAAAGATTTGATCGCCGTTCCTGCCAACAAGCGCAAGGGGTTACTACCTCCAGGAATTGTTCGCGTAGCGCTGAGCGTTCAGCCAGAAGACCATCTTGAAGAGTTGATGCAAAAGATGCGTCGAACGCGCAGGCATGTAGCTGTGGTTCTTGACCAAGGTCAGCTACTTGGCCTGGTTACTCTTGAAGATATTCTTGAAGCCATCGTCGGAGAGATCAGTGATGAATCGGACGGTGGCACAGATGTGCAGCAGGCCCGGTTGCTCCCAGATGCAGCAAGTGACTCCACACAGCATGGGTCTGGGAGTGCTCACTGATGAGTTCAATGCAAGATCGCTACCTCAAGCGATTCTCTGTCAGTCATCAGCAAACCACGCCCTGCGTCACCGTGGTCTCTCCTCACTTTGATGACCTTCCGCTCTCTTTGGGTCAGAGTTTGAGGAGCGGAGCGCTGTCCAAGTGCCAGGTGCGCGAACGCGTCGTTTTTGGTCGAAGTTCTTGGACTGAGTGGATGCGACCGGCACCTGAACGCGCTCCGGGGGTGAGTATGTGGAGGCGGGCAGAGGAGGTTGCTGCTTCGGTGATGTTTGGGTTTGACTGGACGGCTGCAAATTATGAAGAGGCACTTCTCAGAAACGGTCCTCGCTCTGCCCCCGACATGCTCAACTCATCGACGGATGTTTCCTCAGATCCGCTGATCGACGAAATCTCGGACTGGTTGCGAGCTGTACTCCGAGTCGGGCAGCGTCCAAACAAACCTCCGCCAGCTTTGCTGTTGGTAGCTGCAGGCCTTGGCGGTCACGTTGATCATCGCTTGCTCGCTCATGCTGCAGCGAAACTCCTCGGTGAGGTGGACACGCCGATCGGCTTTTATGAGGACCGGCCCTATGTGACCTACCTTTCGGCAACTCAGATTGCCGATCAGTTGCAGTCACTCGGGTTTCAGGCTGAGTCAGTTGATGTTTCTCAGCTCGTTCAAGCCTCAACTCAGGCCGCTACGAGGCTGTGTTATCCCAGTCAAATGAAGCCGTTCTTTAAAGAGGCGATGGATCTAGACCGGGCCAATGGAGCTTGCGAGCGGGTGTGGTTTCCTGTGGGTAATTGCCCTGACTGGTTTTCTAGCCTCTGCTAGACCGACTCATCGGTGGCCCGGGTTGCCAATTTAGTTGCTACTCAAACAGGCTCGCTTGGCCATGTAGCATTACGTGGTGCTCTTGTTCGACACGGCGCGTCAGCAGATCGTTCCCTTTGATCCCCCCGATCACATAGTCACGATGTATACCTGCGGCATTACGCCCTATGACTCAACTCATCTCGGTCATGCTGCGACCTACTTGACCTATGACGTCCTGCAGCGCCGACTTCGAGACCTAGGCCACGAAACTCGTTGTGTGCGCAACATCACAGATGTTGATGACAGCATCCTTCCGAAGGCTAAAGAACTAGGAGTCCACTACCTAGATCTTGCTGCATCTGAACTAGCTCGCTTCGATGCAGACATGGAGCGGCTCGAAATGCTGCCTGCTTGGTCTGAGCCCAGAGCAACCTCTGCGATTGCAGATATCAGGGGCTTTATCGGCATGGTGCTCGACCAGGGGTTTGCGTATCAGGCAGGCGGGGCAGTGTATTTCGAGGTTGCAAAATTCTCGAAGTTCGGCCAGATCAGTCATCTTGGGCGTGATGAGATGCTGATGCTGTCGAAGGAACGCGGCGGCAATCCAGATGACCCGAATAAGCGCGACCCATTGGATTTTGTTCTCTGGCAGCCCAGCTTGGAGGACGAGCCCTCTTGGGACTCGTTATGGGGCCCCGGTCGCCCCGGATGGCATATTGAGTGTTCGGCTTTGTGTCTGCGAGAACTCGGAACCTCGATTGACTTACATGGTGGAGGGTCGGACCTCATTTTCCCGCATCATGAATGCGAAGCGGCTCAGTCCGAGGCTGCTACAGGTGAGCCACTTGTGAGGCACTGGATGCATCAGGCCATGGTTCGCATGGATGGCGAAAAAATGTCGAAATCTTTAGGCAATCTCGTTTTTGTTTCGGATCTTGCACTTCAATGGGACCCGCGAGCCATTCGACTGGCTTGTTTCAGTCACCACTACCGGAGCAGTTGGGAATGGCATGAGGAGCTCATGCCTCAGGCCACCAACCGCTTGCTCGCTTGGTCCGCAACATCAACAAGTAGCGACCCTCAGAGCAAACTTTCGGACCTTGCCCTTGATCAGGTTCGCGCCGCACTTGATAATGACCTTGATACCCCTGCAGCGCTTGCAGCCATCGATGCAGCGGCTGCTGCGGGCGGCAACGTTCTTCAGGCAGCTCAGCTTCTTGGGGTGAATCTGTCTCGAGTTGTGCAGTTCAGCTCTTAGCCTTGGTGTGAATTCTGTTACTCCCGCTACCTTTGCGGAAACGGCGGGTTAGACTTTGCAACTAATTCGAGGCCGAAGGGAGTGATAGGGGAAGTGATGGAGCATCGTGAAGCAGGAAAAATGCAAGGCGCTGCCCGACTTTGTCTCACTCCTCCTTTTCGTTTTCTGTGGAATGTCACCACCGAAGGCCTAGAGAACGTTCCGACACAGGGTGCTGCGATCATCGCCCCGAATCACATCTCGGTTCTTGATTCGTTCTTTGTTCCGCTGTGTCTGAGTCGCCGAATGACTTACGTCGGTAAGGCCGAATACATGGATAGCTGGAAGACAAAGTACGTGTTTCCGGCCATCGGTATGATTCCTATTGACCGCTCTGGCGGCGACGCTGCTATGAGAGCTCTTGACGCAGCGGCACAGGTGCTTTCTGCGGGCGAGCTCTTTGGGATTTACCCAGAAGGCACTCGCGCTCGGGATGGCTCTTTACATAAGGGGCATACTGGCATTGCGCGCTTGGCCCTCAGGACTAATTCTCCGATCGTTCCAGTTGGCATCATCGGCAGCGATCTTGTGCAGCCTGCTGATGCTCGGCTTCCCAAGTTCTTTCGCAGAGTTCATCTTCGCTTTGGTCAGCCAATCTCCGTAGAGAAGTATCTTGATCGTGAAAACGATCGTCTGGTGCTTCGGCAAATCACCGACGAGGTCATGTTCGAAATACGGAAACTCTCGGGGCAGGAGTATGTCAATACCTACGCCACGTCTTCTGCTAGCTCTGCGCCCGTGCAATCTCCCTCACAATCTCCCTCACAATCTCCCTCACAATCTCAGAGTGAGCCTGCAGAACGTCTTGCCGAGGTTGTTGATTTGCCAGGTCGACGCAAGGTGAAGATGACTGCGACTACCTCGGAGACTTCTACGATTGTTGTTGCATCTGCGGCTTCTGTCGCCCCTCCTGCAGCCGCCTTGGTTTCTGCTGACGGAGTTGATCGCAGATCTTCTGCTTCTGCGATCAAGACTCGAAAACTCGAACTACCTTTTGAGCTTGAGCTCTCGACCGCCTAGTGCTCGTAAAATGTTCAAGGTCTTTTGCTTTGAGCAGATCCAGAAAGTCTGTTAGCTAGGTTCCTCGACAAGGTCTCGAATATCACTCGAGGGTGGTTGGTCTAAACGCATGTCTTGGCGTTGTCCTGAACCGGCAAGGCGATACCACTTGTTGTCGGGGCCAATCACGAGCAGAAGGCCTTCGCTCATTCGCAAGCTGTGATAATTCAGCGCAATTGATCTGCGAGCAAATCCACTTTCTACAAGGCGCTCCCGACCTTCGGCTAGTAGCTGTTGGTCAGTAGACCACGAGTCGGTATCTGCCACCACGGCAACTCCAGGGTCGCCAGCAACTATCCAAGCTTGAGCCCAAGCATTCAGGCGTACTGGCGATACTCCAGAGAATTCGGCTAGTTCGGCAACACCGAGCGAGGAGTGCATCATGTTCGAACGGCGAGCAAGGTCTGCTGTAGGGCTACTACTCAGGCCTGAAGGTTGACCATCAACGATCATTCCCCAGGCACGCTCCACAGCATCAATCGCGAGTGCATCAATGCGGTCAGTGTTGATTGTGTGCTGTGCGGGGATCTGAGCATCCCAAGGTGAATACCTGCCGGGGCCATGAGAGGAGTGAGACATCCGTCGGGTGTGAACAATCTCGGGCGGCGGCGACAGCGGATCACCGAGGTGCGCTCCAAGCCATGCCTCTGCAGCGAGGACTCCTTCTGCTGGTTCTTCGGTGGACTGAGCCAGCACCGTTCCGGCAGCGGCAGCTCGGCGGGAGCGAACTAACGAGATGAACTCTTCTCTGGTGATCCCGCGAAGCAAGAACAGTGCAAACGGGTCGCGATCAATTTCTCCTGCCACTTCATAACAGGCGGCCGCAGCGTGCCGACAAGGCTCTGCCCATTCAACACAGGTGCAGTCTGGCCGCAGTTGCGATATCTGCGGGAGCAACTGAACCTCGACTGCTAGAGCGTCGTCGACCACACCTGCGTGAAGTTCGCCGTCAAGGAGTGCAGCAAGGTGAACCGCTTTGTCGGCCACCGCATCGGCAACTTGTTCCCATTCGGAATCTGCGAGCGGTCGAACGGCGATGTCAAGGGTAAATATCTCGCCATGTGCACCAACGACCTTTGCAAAAACATGTCCCGGATTCAGCGTGAGCTCACGCACAGCGTTGCGCCGCCAGTCGGTGCGGCCACGATGTAGTTGGCCAGCGTCTGAAGCGCTGCCTGCCTCTAAAGACTGAATCCAAGCCCGGCCCCAAAATTGGCGCCCAGACTCCTCGGTTGGATTCATGCCGAATCCTCTCCGCCTAGTCTGACAAGGTCACCAAGTTCTGAAGTGCTCAGTTCAGTAATCCAAGCCTCTCCGCCGCTTACTACAGCCTCTGCAAGTGCCTGTTTCTGGCTCAAAACTGTAGCTATCCGATCCTCGATGGTGCCTTCAGATACAAGCCTGTGAATTTGAACCGGTCGGTCCTGACCAATGCGCCATGCCCGATCCGAGGCTTGGTTTTCTACTGCGGGATTCCACCAGCGGTCGTAGTGAATTACGTGTGTTGCTTGGGTGAGATTCAGCCCAATTCCTCCTGCTTTGAGCGATAAAACGAAGACCGGAAACTCCCCGGCCTGGAACTTGTCAACCATCTCTGTTCGGGCCCGCAGCGAAAGCGATCCTTGAAGGAACTGCGCAGGAATTCCCATCTCGGCGAGGCGAGCCATGAGGAGTTCACCCATCACGACATACTGCGTAAATATGAGCGTTGAATCGCCGGCGTCGGTGATGGCAGTAATGAGCTCCTCGAAGAGTTCAAGCTTTCCCGAACGGCCGAGCAGGGGACCGGGCTGCCTCAGATACTGAGCAGGGTGATTGCACACTTGCTTGAGCGCGGTCAGCAGCTTCAAGACTAAGCCTCGCCTAGCCATGCCATCTGCACGATCAATTGCCTCGAGGATTTCCTCTACTACTGCCCGATACAGGCCAGCCTGCTCGCTACTCAAGGTGACTGGATGGTCTGTCTCTGTCTTTGGCGGAAGCTCGGGAGCAATCTCTGGGTCGTCTTTGCGGCGCCGCAGAAGGAACGGCGCAAGTAGCCGTGAAAAGCGCTCCGCAGTGAGTTCGTCGCGATCTCGCTCTACGGGAATAGCAATGGTGCGACGAAATGTATCTAGTGAGCCAAGGAGGCCGGGGGTAGTCCAGTCCAACAGAGCCCAAAGTTCGGTCATGCGGTTTTCAACTGGCGTACCTGTCATGGCTAGCCGTGCTTCTGCTGGAATTCGGCGGAGTGCCCGAGCAGTCGAGGAGTAAGGATTTTTGACTTGCTGTGCCTCATCAGCAACGACAATTCCCCATCTCTCTGCAGCGAGCTGCTCGCAGTCCCGACGAAGTAGGCCATACGTGGTGATCACAATGTCTTCGCTTTGTACCGCAGTCAGTGACCGCTGTGGACCGTGATAGCGATGCACTTGAAGCGATGGAGCAAAGCGAGCCAGCTCACGCTGCCAGTTGCCAACAAGCGATGCGGGACAGATCACCAAGGTCGGAGCCTTGGACTCTTCTAAGCGATGTAGGTGAAGCGCTATGAGCTGGATAGTTTTGCCAAGGCCCATGTCGTCAGCCAAGACACCGCCAAGTCCGATCTTGACCATCTCGCTCAGCCAAGCAACCCCACGCCGCTGATAGGGGCGCAACGTGGCGACCAACCCATCGGGTTCATGTAGCTCGTGAGGTCGTGATGCGGACCTCAGGCGTTCTGCAAAATCCGCAGCTGCACCACCTACGGTGACTTCTACGGCCTCGTCTTCAATAGTGACTGTTCCACCAAGTGCAGCAGCCAACGTGTCGGTAGCAGAGATTTTGTCTTTTCGGCCAAGCTTTGCCACCACGGTTGGGTCAACGACAACCCACGCACCGCGAAGGCGAACAAGGGGCCGTCGGCTTGCCGCAAGTGCCGAGAGCTCTTCCTCGGTGACAGGCTCGCCGTCGATACTCGCCTTCCAAGTGAGTTCACAAACAGTCGCTAGATCAAAGGTGGGCGGTTGGTCCCCAGCCCCCGGCGGCGGCTCAGCATGAGCGGTTGCTCGGAGCGTTCGAGTCATAGCGCTTGGAATCAATACTTCAATTCCTGCGCCGCCTAGGTCTGTAGCCAGAGTGCCGAAAAGCGCCATCCCCTGAGCATCATCCACCTCAAGACCCACTGGCTGGGCCTGATCAAGCAGTTCTGCAAGAGGAGTAAACAATCGCGCCCCACGCCTGAGTGCCAAGAGCAGATCTGACTCTGCATGTTCATCAAATCCGATGGCCTTGCCAGCCCAAAGATCTGCAGCATCTGCAACTAGCGATGGGTCTACTGCTGACCTCACTTGAAGCCTGATCGTAAACGGGGCCTCATCTTCTGTTGGGAGGCTGAGTCGTAGGCCGACAACAGTTCTTTCTGCTGCATCCGAGCCCACCAAATAGGGCCGCAGACTTGAGACATCTACAGGTTCAGAACCGTGCCAAGCGCGCTGTCGGCTGACTGTGCCCGCAGCTGCTGTTCGGGGCAAAGCGTCTGCAATCGCTGCATACATCCCCGTGACAGCTGCATCGGCGCTCATCATGCGCAGTTCTGCCTGTTCTGGCAGGTCAGGCTGGCCTGCCTGTTCTACCCGAGGAGACTGTTCTACCCGAGCAGACTGTTCTACCCGAGGAGACAGGGCAAGGCAGTGCGTAACAGGTGGGATCCAATGGGCGAGCGCTGCTCGAATTTGACGATCACGCTCATCGAGTGGCCCAATCGCCCAAGAGTCGAATCCTCGCTGCGAAATCGCTGGTGCTAGACGCCCCTTAGCTATGAGCTCTAGCGCCGTGCGCGCAACCAACGCCCAGGCCTGAACGCTTGCTGAAACCGACGGGTCGTCAAGGTGAAGCTGAACAAGTCGATCCAAAATGCTGCGTATTTCAAACATCTCTGCGAACACGGTTCGCTGGGACATTCCCGTGGCAGTCGGGATGACTATCTGAACTGGCTCAAGGTCACCTGAGTCGGCCTCGGGAGCGAAGCCTTCAAGGTTTGATTCAGTCCAAAGTGCTAGGCGCGCCATTCGAGCAGGATCTGCTGGAATGAAGGTGGCGTGCATGGTCGGATTGAACACAACCCGTCATCTTAGAAGGCCGCAGCGACAATCTGTTTCAGGCAATTGGTTACCGTCGCTTTCATTCGCCCCACTAGTTTGTGTGCATGTCCGAGATTGCAATCACGTTGCCCGACGGTTCTTCGCGCTCAATGAGTGTGGGCGCAACCGGCGCTGATCTAGCTGTATCCATTGGGCCAGGCCTAGCTCGCGCTGCACTTGTCATCGAGGTTAATGGTGAGGCAAAAGACCTTTCGGAACCGCTCAAGGACGGTGCACAGATTCGAATCATCACAGATCGTGAGGAGGCGGCTCTTGAGCATCTTCGACATTCCACGGCACATGTGCTGGCCCAAGCAGTTTTGGAGCTATGGCCGGGAGCAACCTTTGCCGGTGGTCCACCGATTGCTGATGGTTTTTACTATGACTTCGAATTGCCTGCCGGCCAGACGTTTACTGATGATGACTTAGTCCGCATCGACGAAAAGATGCGAGAAATTATTGCCGCCGATCAACCATTTGAGCGCTTTGAGCTGCCCTTAGACGAGGCCCTCACCTTGATGGCTGAGCACCCCTACAAGCGGGTTTTTATGGAGCTTGCTGCAGCAGGGGAAGATGCCGAAGGTGAGGTCGGAAACGGAACCGAGATCAGCTTCTATCGCAACACCGATGAGTTTGTTGACATGTGTCGCGGGCCTCATGTGCCAAGTACTGGCCGACTTGGGCATTTCAAGCTGACTCGTCACGGAGGCGAATACTTTCGTGGCAGCGAGAAGAACCCAATGCTGCAACGCATTTACGCCGCTGCATTTGCTAGTAAAAAAGAACTTTCGGCACATCTTCACCGACAGGAAGAGGCTGCAAAGCGAGACCACAGAAAACTCGGAGTCGAACTCGACCTGTTCTCATTTCCAGAAGAGATCGGGTCTGGTCTTGCCGTTTTCCACCCCAAGGGTGGCATTATTCGCCGGCTGATGGAGGACTACTCAAGGGTTCGCCACGAGCAAGCCGACTACGAGTTTGTGTACTCACCGCACATCACCAAGTCGAACCTATTTGAAACTAGCGGACACCTTCAGTGGTTTGCCGATGGCATGTTCCCACCGATGGAAATCGACCATGACCACAACCATGGTTCGGCTGAAGAACCAGATAGTTCAGTCTCTGCCGAGGGCGACCTAGCTCTGGTTGAGCCAATTCAAGGTACAGGGACTCAGTATTACCTCAAGCCAATGAACTGCCCGTTCCACATTCTGATCTTCAAGAGTCGGCAGCGCTCTTACCGTGAACTGCCACTGAGAATGTTTGAATTCGGAACGGTGTATCGCTACGAAAAATCTGGTGTGGTGCATGGTCTCACTCGTGTGCGGGGAATGACCCAAGACGATGCGCACATCTTAACGACTAAAGAGCAGATGGTTGCCGAGCTTGT
>JBBDMQ010000302.1:0-2692 GCA_040878245.1 Microthrixaceae bacterium | reverse complement strand
TGCCTCAGGCGCAACGTGGTAACTGTTATGCGAACCGATGAACTGCAGTTGGTTGAGCCGAACAGTGTCATCTCCTGAGGGAACAGTTGCTTCGCCCGCCCCGTCAGAGGTGCCGTCGCCACCGTTGTTGAATGGTGCACTCACGCTGCAAGACGCAGCCAGCGCAGCGGTGATCGTGAGCAGACCAACAGCAAATAACTGTCGTGACTTTGTCCACGTGAATCCCATAATGTCCCCTAGTCGCCAGAACCGCACACATGCGCGCTTTCAGTGTGTCACTTGTTTACCTTCTGTTCAATCCCCATTCACTGTTCTGGGTAGATCCACCTGTCCTCACATAGGCCGTGGAATCTGAAAGAGTGGGGGTGATGGAGGTTGCTTCTTGGCTATCTGAATTTGAGCCCCCGCCAGAAGTGCCTGCTGCCTTCATTGAGCAATTGCGCCACCAACTTCAGGAAAGTTCGATGGCTGCAGCAAAGCGTCTGCGGCAAGAGGCACCCGGACAGATACCGATTCGGCTCCCAAAGTCTCGGCTAGCCGACCTTGATTGCTGCGAGCGGAAAGCAGTAGCGGCATCAGAAATGGACCCAATGCAGCAGTCAATCACCGAGTCCATGCTGCGTGGTCTTGCAGTTGACCGGTTTGTGACCCATCAGCTTGTGGCTGGACGCGTGCTCGAGCCTGTTGATGCCTTCGAATCTATGTTGAGGGCAGAGCAAGAAGAGGCAGCAGTTCAGGCCCTGCACGCCTTAGGGGCAGAGGCAGCTGCTGCCATGATTGATCCGCTTGCCGCTCAAGTTGCTGATGCTTGGACGGGTATAGATCCGGCTTGGGTGCCACGCACCCAGTCGAAGGCCTCTGCAGTCTTTGCAGACGGCGCAGTGGTGTCGTCTGGGATCATTGACGTAGAACTTGGCGGTCCGAGCGCCGGAGTTCCAGCAGTCATTGTTGAGGTGAAGTCGGGAAAGCCAGTAGCTGCCCATCAAGCCGAGGTCTATAGCTATGCCTTACTCGTGGCGCTTCGCGACGGTTCAGCTCCCGGCGCAGTTGCTCGGTGGTACCCGGGCCTAGATCTGGCTGCAGTCTCGGTGAGCGAAGGCCTGCTTGCATCTGCTGCTCTGCGTTTAGAGCAGGGCATCCTTCGTTGGACTGAGTTATTACTTGGCCGGTCACCCGATGAGTCCCCAGGACCCTGGTGTAATTGGTGCCCTGATAATGAACGCTGCCCGAGTAGAGGAGTTGAGGTTCGGGTTCAAGCTTCTCGGCAAGAGTTTGATCCCGAGTTTGATCCTGAGTTTGACCCGGAGTTTGACTAATGGCGGATACTGCAGATACTGCAGATCCAACAGATCTTGGTACTCGTGAGGGGCGGAAGGATCTCGCTACTCGAATGACCGAGCGCCTCTGCGATTCTCTTGATCAGCTGCTCGCTGACCGTTACCGCGTTCAACCGGGAACTCGCCATGACTACTTCTCCGAGGCACTACTCGTAGATTCATTTAGTGCCACCGAGCGTTGCCCCCGTCGGCTTGCAGGTCCGACAAGTGACTATCGAAATTCCGTTGCAATGACTCGCCGCCGCATTGGCCTACTAGCAATTAGAGAAGTTGCGAATGCTTCTGATACTTCACAACCAATGCTGGTTTCGGCTGCCGTTGATCGAGTCATGACTGACCCAACTGACTGGCCGATGTCTTTACGAGACTGGGTAGATAGTTTGGATACTGCTGGGCAGGCTGCGGTTGCTGCTGCGGCCCTGACTTGGGCGGATGCCGCCTTACGCCTTGTTGGTCGGGATGCACGAGTCACCTGGGCCCAACCTGCACAGAAACCAAAGTGGAATGTTCCGGGTCGCTTGGTGCAACTTTCGGCTTCGGTGGACGCTGTGTTTGGGGGCGTGGTCTCAGGAGAGAAACTGCTTATCTTGAGCGACGCTGTTCCTAGCCCCGGGGATCGCTTGCGTGCCGGGTTTACTGCCTTGGTGCGAACACTTGGGGTAAGACACGCGCCAGTCAGGGTCACACTCGGATCACCTGCCACAGGGTTCTTGCAACCAATCACGGTGACCGAGGAACTGTTACAACTGAGTGCTGATCGGGCAGTGGAGATGGTGGGATTCTTGGCTCATCCTGCCTCGGCTGGAACTGTTACAGGCAGATGGTGCAATTACTGCCATCTGTTAGGACAATGCGAGGCTGGTCAAGCTCAGCTAGCTGGTGGATCAGCGACGATATAGAGCAAGTGGCCTGTGGCTACTTTGACTGCTGTTGCCGTGCGAACCTCTACCTCGCAGAACACCACTTTGCGACCTCTCTTTGTTACCCATCCCTCTGCCACAAGGTCTTCTTGACGAACAGTGTCTAAGTAACGAACCGACATCTCAATGGTAGAGAACGAGCGAGGATCGCTATAGGCGGTTCCAATGGCGGGAACCACAACCGTATCGATGAGGGTGGCTATTGCCCCAGCGTGCATCAATCCTTGTGGTTGATTGAGTTCAGTTCGCCATGGCAGTCGCATTCTTGCGTAATCCCGCCGAAGTTCCTCGACTTCAATACCTACCAGGTTGGGAAAATAGGTCTTGTTCGTCCAGGTACCGTAATGGGACCACAACTCCTGAACGGATTGAGGAAGCAGGTCGAACTGATCGGCACCGGCACCCACGGAAAACAATACCTTGAGCCCAGGGAAG
>JBBDMQ010000301.1:0-2695 GCA_040878245.1 Microthrixaceae bacterium | reverse complement strand
CTATGGGCGGGCCGGGAACTTGCGGTAAGGATGGCCAAGGCGTACCCGTTGGTGACGGAGTCCCAACGCTCCGCGTAGCGAGTGGTTTGACCATCGGCGGCACCGCAGCGTGAGCCCCGAGGAACTGCAGCAAGTAGCTGATCGCATTGTTTCTATGGCTCTACCGGGCGAGCAGGTCGAGGCGGTAGTGGCTTGGAGTAGAGATACCGAGGTTCGAGCATTCGAAGGACAGGTTGAACACTTCGTCTCGGCAGATTCAGCAGGGGTTGGAATTCGCATTATTGCCGAGGGCAAACAAGGTTTGTCTTGGGCTGGGGTTCTTGATGACGCTGCTCTCCGTGAATGTATGGATGAGGCCAGAGACAACGCAAGCTTTGGCTCGGTTGACCCTCATGCTGGGTTGGCAGAGCCTGATGGTGTGGCTCCAGAATCTCTGGTGCTTTTCGACGAACGCTTGGTGCATGCAGACACTGAAGATAAAATTCGATTGGCGCTAGATCTCGAGGCCAAGGTTCGCGCCGGAGACTCAAGAATTTTTGGCATCGAATCAGCCGACTATGCCGACTCAGTGACGAGTACAGCTATTTCCTCGACCACTGGTATTCGGCGTGCAAGTTCAGAGACCTCGGTATACCTAGGTGTTTATGCCTTGGCCGGAGACGATGATGAGACCACTACAGGGTTTGGTTTTTCGGTAGGCCGCGCTGTAGAGGATCTCAACCTAGAGGCTGCCGCAGATGAGGCAGTGCAACGCTGCGTGCGCCTGCTTGGTGCAAGCAAAGCCCCGAGCGAGCGACTGACCGTTGTTTTGCACCCCTACGTCACTTCGCAATTCCTGAGCTTGGTTGCAGAGATGCTCTCTGGAGAGTCTGTGATTCGTGGTCGCTCGCCCTTTGCAGGCAGGGTGGGAGAAGCCATCGCCGCTCCCGAGTTCACCATGTTTGATGACGCAACTGATCGGTTGAGTCCAACTGCCTCAGATACGGACGGAGAAGGCTTGGCCTGTCGTGCAGTTCCGCTCATTGAGTCCGGAGTGTTGAGTGGCTATCTACATAACGCCTATACCGGCAGGGCTTCGGGAACCTCTTCAACCGGATCGGCGCAGCGTGGCAGCCACCGCTCCGCACCTGGGGTGGGGCCCCACGTCATCAAGCTTCGTCCTGGTCTGAGCAGCGCAGAGGAAATCCTCTCGCAGGTTGGTGACGGGTTTTTGGTCTACGACATTGCGGGTCTGCACTCAGGTGTCAACCCAGTCTCTGGTGATTTGTCTGTTGGGGCCGATGGGGTTCGAATCCGTGGCGGAGAACTTGCCGAGGGTATTCGTGAAGTCACAATCGGATCCACTCTGCAGCGCATGTTGAATGACGTTGTTGCGATTGGATCAGATCTGACCTACTTCCCTTGGGAGTCAACCGGGTTGACCTTGGCAATTGCTGATGTGACGATGTCTGGCCAATGACCATGACTTCGAAGTTTTCGGAACTCGGCCACTCGAATGACCTTGTTGAATTAGCGCACTCCCTTCTTAATCAGGACAACGAAGCTGATCAGGTAGAGATCATGCTGAGTCGTGCAACGAGCACCTCTGTCAAGGTGTACCAAGGTCAGGTTGAGTCGCTGACATCGGCAGACTCATCTGGGGCAGGCATCCGGGTGATCAGAGACGGAAGGTTGGGGTTTGCCCACTGCGGCAGTCTGGACCCATTGGTGCTGTCCGAGACTCTGCGTGAAGCCAGAGACAACCTTGAGTTTGGTCAGGCAGACGAGTTTAACGGTCTTGCCGTCCCCGATGGGGTACCTGTGGTTCCCCAAAACAGTTGGTCGCAGGCTGTGCTCGATTTCCCGGTAGAGAAAAAAATAGCGATGGCCCTCGAGCTTGAGCGACGAGTGCTTGCAGCAGATGATCGCATCGTGAGCATCCGTAAAACTTCTTACGGGGACGCATGGGGCGAGTCAGTGATTCTGTCTACTGCAGGCCTTCAGGCAGTTGGCCGGGGTAGCTCGTGTTCTATCTCTTCACAACCGCTCTCTCGGGTGGGAGAAGAAACCCAAGCCGGAGTTGGTTTTGACTCTGGTCGGGTACCAGAGCTTTTAGATATAGACCATGCAGCGGCCGAGGCTGTAGAAAGGGCCACTCGGCTACTTGGTGCTACTAAGCCGCCCTCGGCTCGTATGACCATTTTGTTGGAACCGCGCCTTGCAATCTCTTTGATGGGGATTATTTCGTCAATGTTGTCTGGCGAGTCAGTGCTCAAGGGCCGATCACCTTTCGGTGACCGAGTAAATGAGCAGATTGCATCGCCACTGCTGTCCTTGATTGATGATCCGACTCAATCCGAGTCAATCGCTGCGGAGGAGGTTGATGGTGAGGGGCTTGCCTGCCGCTCCAACCTCTTGATCTCTCAAGGGGTTTTGCAAGGTTTCCTGCAGGACTCGTACTCAGGTCGCCGAAGCGGCTTGGCCTCGACTGGCTCGGCTGTTCGGGGTACTCGAAGCCTGCCAGGTGTTGGCGCACAACTTTTGGTGATGCAGCCCGGGACACGCAGCTTTGAAGAACTAGTGGCAAGTATCGACCTAGGTCTCTATGTCAACAGCTTTTCTGGGATGCACTCCGGCGTGAACTCAATCTCTGGCGACTTCTCGGTAGGTGCTGATGGGCTGATGATTCGCAACGGTTCAATTGCCGAACCAGTGC
>JBBDMQ010000300.1:0-2700 GCA_040878245.1 Microthrixaceae bacterium | reverse complement strand
AGATCGGACGTGCGTCATGTCTGGGTGGCCGGTCAGCAGGTGCTTGCTGATGGCGTTGCTACAAGGGCAGATGCTGCTGAGATCACTGCAGAGCTCGCAGCCCTGCGGTCTCAGGTTCTTGCGGCAGTGAAAAGCGGCACTGCGCCAAGATGAGCAGACCACAATGGGTACGAGCACTAGCTTTGCGGCATGGAATTCAGATTTCTTGGCCGCTCAGGCCTCAAGGTCAGCGCTATCTCGTATGGCAATTGGGTCACCCACGGCTCGCAAGTTGATGACCCGGCGGCTGTTGCTTGTGTCCATGCCGCACTCGATTGTGGGATTACTACCTTTGATACTGCCGACGTGTATGCCGGAACACGTGCCGAGGAAATTATGGGTCGCGCCTTGGCGGGGGTTCCCCGCGAATCAATAGAAATATTTACCAAGGTTTACTTTCCAACTGGGGCGGGACCGAACGATCGCGGTCTCTCTCGTAAGCACATCACCGAATCAATCCATGCATCGCTTCGCCGTTTGGGGACCGACTACGTAGACCTCTATCAGGCGCACCGTTTTGATCACGAAACTCCGATTGAAGAAACCATGGAGACGTTTGCTGATCTTGTTCGCGCCGGAAAGGTTTTGTATATCGGCGTGTCTGAATGGAGCGCCGAGCAGATTCGCCTTGGAGTCGAGTTGGCTCGCGAGCTACGAATTCAGCTGGTCTCGAACCAGCCGCAGTACTCAATGTTGTGGAGGGTGATTGAGGGTCGAGTGGTGCCCACCTGTGAAGAGGTCGGTGTGTCGCAGATTGTTTGGTCTCCCTTAGCCCAAGGAGTGCTCACCGGAAAGTATCTTCCTGGCGCTCCGGTTCCCGAGGGATCTCGTGCAACAGATGAGAAAGGTGGAGCTAATTTTGTCCAGCGATTTTTAGAAGACGATGTACTGACGCAGGTGCAGTTACTCAAACCGCTAGCAGCCGAAGCAGGAATATCTATGGCACAACTCGCGTTGGCATGGATTTTGCGTAATCAGAATGTTGCCTCGGCAATTGTGGGAGCTACTCGCCCCGAGCAACTTGAAGACAGTGTGGGTGCAGTCGGCATCACTCTCGAAAATGATCTAGTCGCTCAGGTTGATCAGATTCTGCAGCCGGTAATGATCAATGATCCGGATCTGACCGAGAAGATGACTCCACAAACCAGAGTCTAGTTGCGGCTACTTTTCGGTCTCTTTGAAGCTCCCCAAGTTCACCTTCGGTAATCGCTCTGAGTGCTGTCAGATTCACCCAAAGTGAGATCTAGGCATCTTTCCTTACTAGGTAAAATTCACTACTTGACGATGCTTCAAGAATAGCAAAGTATAGAGCCACGTAATCTGATCGCTGCAGCGTTCGGATGTATTCTGGGGGATCCACTCATGAGGCGAAATTGGCGTGTGGTTTTGGCAGTACTTGGCGCTCTTTGCTTGGCGGCAGTAGTGCTTCCGTCGAGTGCCGGCGCACAAAAAGTATTCAATCCCGGAACTTTCAGTTTGGCCTCAACCGGAGGAAACATTTTGATTGGTGGGTTCAACCTTGACCTCACCCCCCAGCCGTTGCCGCAATGCTCCGATGGGATCGATAATGACTTCCAGATTGCCTTTAGCGGTGCAGCGTTCCCGTCCGACGGAATTGATGCCGCAGATCCGCAGTGCGCAGCAGGAGCGGTGGCCGGACAAACAAAAGATCTAGATGACAGTGAGGCTGCTCCTGGGTTTCAGCCAAAGATCAATGTTTCGATCACCGGAACCATCGACAGCAGTGGTGTAGTAAACGTCCCTACTAGTGGAGTTATTTTCCCACCCTCTTGGATCACTCCCGAAAACCCCACGAGCCAAACTAGGGCGCTCGTCAAGGTAGAAATCCTTCCCACTGCAGCAGCAACAGGAAACATCAACCCTCTGACCGGAGTCATGACCCTCAACGTCAAGTTGCGCGCCAAGATCAGCGGCAACTTGTGGGGCAACATTTTGCAGTCCACTTGCAGCATCGGAACGGTGGCTGCACCCATCTCCGTTGCGTTTACTACCGAGCGGATGGAAGCGGTTGGAAACAATGCGGCACTCACGGGCTCGAAGTACAACCCAGTTACCGGAAACGCAATTCTTATCAACAACAACTTTTCGGTACCCGGTGCGACTGGTTGCTTGGTGCAGGCCTTCCCGTATACAGACGTCAGCGGTAGCCTCAACCAAACTTTGGTTCTGCCATCACCCTCTGGCTCTAATGCTGCTGTACTCGCCGGTAGAACTACTCCCGTTCTCACCAAGGGAGTTGAAGCCAAGATCACCACTAGCGGCACAGGCGGACGATCCCCGTTCACGGTTGACTTCTCAGCTGGAACCTCGATTGTTGCCAAGGGGCCAGCTACATATGCCTGGAACTTTGGAAACGGCTCAACAGCGACCACTGCAGATGCAAGCTCCACCTACATAAACGTTGGCTCGTATCCTGTAACGCTCACTGTCACTGACGCAGATGGTGACGTCTCTACTGCTACGACCACGGTCAACGTGTCGCCAGCTACAACTACGACGACAACTTCGACCACTTCGACCACTTCGACGACGACTACGACGACGACGGTGCCGCCGACTACACCCAGAAGATCTTCGGAGCGACTATCGCCGCGCTGGACGAGGCACGCCGCCAGGCCGACCCGCAGCGCATCGAGCGCG
>JBBDMQ010000299.1:0-15050 GCA_040878245.1 Microthrixaceae bacterium | reverse complement strand
GCTAGCCACCGGCATGAACTCAACATGAGTAAACCCGAGTGAACATGCCCAATCAGCCAATGGTTCGGCAAGTTCTCGGGCTGTATGAGACTGTCCATCGGGGTGTCGCCGCCATGACCCAAGATGCACTTCATAGACAGAGAGCCTGCCGCTGTTTCGTTCGGATCGATCGCGTCGCCAATCGGATGTAGCGCTTGAACGCCACTCATAGTCGGACTGAAAGAGCACCGAAGCTGTAGCTGGAGGCAACTCTGCCGCAAGAGCTACGGGATCGGCACGTTCAGAGGCTTCGCCGTCGGCCCCGTGAATCAAGAACTTGTATCGCTCCCCAGCCTGAGCGCGAGGCTCTACCCCCCACCAGATACCCGAGTTGCCTTGTGGTGTCAGCGGTGTCACCTCTGCGGGCTCTGCGTTCCAGCCTGACCAGTCGCCTACGACACAAACTCGCAGGGCATTTGGCGCCCAGACCGCAAAGCTCGCGCCACCACTCGGTAATAAGTGAGCGCCAAGCACATCCCATAATCGCCGATGTGTCCCTTCGCCAAAGAGAAATAAGTCAAGCTCTCCAGGCGGCTGCGCTGCCACACCTTGAGCGCTCATACTTCACGCTTCCGGTTCGGTTGCCGGCAGTTGATCCTCGCCGTTCAGCAGACGTTCCACAGCTTGAACGGGTAGGTCTACGAGTTCGGGGCGGTGGGCAAGTTCATAGGCAACCTCGTACACCGCTTTATCAAGCTCAAATACGCTCAGTAGCGCATCACGACTCGGCCGAGATTGCGGCAACAACCGGTGTGCGGCATCAACGTCGGCATAGCCGGCAAGAAACGTGTTGACGTTTCGCACTGTCCACGCATCGGCCAGAACTCGAAGCTCTTTGTCTGCCTCGCCGTGAGTTCGAAGCGCCATTGCTGCGGCATACTGAAAAGAGCGAGTCATGCCCGCAACGTCACGAAGCGGCGAGGATGGATGGCGACGCTCCTCGAGCGGCCGCGCAGGCTCTCCCTCAAAGTCGAGCACCATCCAACTGCGCTGCAACCGAAGTACCTGCGCAAGATGCAGGTCTCCATGAATCCGGATTGCTGCTCCAAGGTCTGCCGCCGAGCGCAAACGGTCATAAATTTTCTCTATCCGAGCAGTATCTAGCTTTCCCGAAGCCACACGGTGAAGTTGTGCAGCCATATCTGTGGCCCAAGCACCTCCATCAGCACGTTGAGCGCCAAATGCCTCGGCTAATGCAACATGAAGATGTGCAACGTTCTGGCCAAGCAACCGTGCATCCTCTGCAAAGTCGAGCTTGCAATCCCTTGGTGGGCGACGACGATTGAAGAGTTCACGAAGCGAGTCGCTGGCAAGTTCAAACCCTTCGCCCCGACTTCGTTCATAGCGCCGAACTACTGCTAGGTCGGTCTGATTTCGCCTCCATACCGCCAGTGGAACTGGAACGGCCCCAAAGCCAACCTTGCCTAAAGCTTCGGTGACTTCAACATCTGGATTTGCCCCGGGTTGAACCCGGCGAAATACCTTCATGATGTAGCGCTCGTCTAACACAATCGATGTATTGGATTGTTCCCCAGCCTGAACTCGTGCTGAATGAGGGTGAAGATCAGGAGCTACAACATGAGCGAACTTCAGAGCCAGACCGTCATCTGCCAGTGCATCAAATAAGTGGGTCGGTCCCCGAGGAGAGCTAATTTGCCCAAGTACCGCTGACTCAGCCACGTGGTCGGGCCGTTCGGCAGTGGCTCCAAGTGGCACCTGATACCAGGTGGGAGAGCCTGCACCTTGGTGTGCGCGAACCTCAACAAGCAGCCACATCAAGCTTGGCCAGCCGTCGACAAGAGTATCTAACTTGCGTAGCTCAACACGCGGTTCATCTACTGCTGAATACCAACGCTGCCCGGCTAAGAATGCTGGAAGGAGAGCGGTGAGTTCTTGAGAGAAAGTTGCAGCGTCGATAGTGAGACCTACCCTGTGGGCTCGGTGAGTTCAAACCATAGGTACTCATATGGTGGCAGAGTGACGAAGTACGGCAGGTCACCAATTGCAGGAAATGCCACTTGCCCAAGAAGTTCAACTGGGATTCGTCCGGCAAGATGAGAGAGGTATAGCTCTGCAGGTTGCGCTGCACCAGAGAAGTTGTTGACACAGAGCACCGGGTTTGCGTGTTCGGAACCCGCAGCAGGGGTTCGCAGATACGCGAAGACCGCAGGTGAAGAAACCTCTAAAACCTCGAAGCCACCCACACCAAAGAGTGGGTGCTGCCGCCGCACATGCAACATACGCCGAAACCAATTCAAAAACGATGCGCTGTTTCGGCGCTGTGACTCCACGTTGACCGACTGAAACCCATAAACCGGATCCATCAACGAAGGCAGATAGAGCTGCGCAAAATCTGCAGTGGAGAATCCGCCGTTGCGATCAGGGCTCCATTGCATGGGCGTCCGAACGCCATCACGATCACCAAGGTAAATGTTGTCACCCATGCCAATCTCATCCCCGTAATACAAAATGGGGCTACCTGGCAGACTGAGCAGTAGGGCATGCAACAACTCGGCTTGTCTGCGATCGTTTTCTACGAGCGGAAACAGGCGGCGACTAATACCCACATTGCGACGCATTCGCGGATCTTTTGCGTACTCGGCCCACATATAGTCGCGCTCTTCGTCAGTCACCATTTCTAGGGTGAGTTCGTCGTGGTTTCGCAAAAATATGCCCCACTGACACCCATCGGGAATCTCTGGAGTGCGATCCAGAATCTCGGTAATCGGGGTGCTCTCCTCACGGCGAAGCGACATGAACATTCTTGGCATCAGCGGAAAGTGAAAACACATATGACACTCGTCGCCTTGGCCAAAGTACTCAACTACATCCTCGGGCCACTGATTAGCTTCGGCAAGCAATACCTTGCCGGGGTATCTGCGATCAATTTCGCTGCGCACCCTCCGAAGATACTCATGGGTTTCGGGCAGGTTCTCTCCGTTGGTTCCATCTGCCTCGAATAGATATGGAACTGCATCAAGTCTGAAGCCGTCTAACCCAAGGTCAAGCCAATGACAGATCACCTCAATCATGGCCTCCTGAACCTCTGGATTGCGATAATTCAGGTCTGGCTGATGGTGAAAGAAACGATGCCAGTAGTACTGCTGCCGCTGATGGTCGAAGGTCCAGTTTGATGGCTCGGTATCTACGAAGATCACCCGAGCATCTTCCCAGCGCTGATCATCATCTCCCCAGACGTACCAATCAGCTTTCGGATTGGTTGAGTCCTGACGTGATTCAAGAAACCAAGGATGCTGATCAGAGGTGTGATTCATGACCATATCTGCCACGACTCGAATACCGCGGCGGTGCGCTTCTTCAATCAAGTGTGCGGCATCATCAGTAGTGCCAAAGTCTGGATGCACGGTCAGGAAATCTGAAATGTCGTACCCGCCATCTCGCAGCGGCGATTCATAAAAAGGCAAGAGCCAGAGGCAGTCGATACCAAGCCACTCTAGGTAATCCAGCTTTTCAGTCAGGCCACGGAGGTCGCCGTTTCCATCGTTTGAGCCATCGAAAAAGCCGCGGACGTGCACCTCGTAGAACACCGAGGACCGGTACCACTCGCTATCTGAAGAAAGTATGGATCCGGGGGTTGGGGGTTGAATCACTTGCTCATCGTACTGCTGCTGTTCGCGGCTTTGGCGCGATGAAATCCAAGCGCCGACCACCAACCACCGGCGGCAGCTGGAATGGCAAGAGACAAGGTTGCTGCCATGCCAGCAGTGCCAAGTTCATCTCGCCACACAACTGCCGCAACTGCATCACACGTATCGGCCGCAGCGCCGTAGGCCACCCAACGACCATCCGGTTCTTCCTCAGTAAGTTCCATGACGGCCCCAAAGCCAAGGACCATGTCTCTGATACCAAATGCCCGTGCCATCCACATCAGGGGGCCAGTTTGACTTTCTCCAACCCGTGACAGCACCTGATGCGGAATCAGAAGCATAGTTAATCCGAAAGCCACCCGACCTAGGGCTATTGAGCGAGCAATACTTCGTTCATTCATCTCTCTAGTCTGCCGCAAGAGTGCGTCCGAAGCACATGCTGCCGGCGAGCTACCGGCGGCGTTAGACCGTCAGGCTCAAGACATGAGCCACCCGCTCTGCGGGGTCAAACCTGACGTAGTTTCCTTGCACTCCCCACGCCCAAGACTCTTGAGTAAGTTCATCAGTGACCTTAAAACTGTTGGCCCCACTCAGGCCTATTGCGTCTAGGTCGAGATACACCGTTGCTTCGCAGAAATCATCCGGCTTCAGGTTGAGAACCACCAAAACTGTGTCGACTAAGCCAGTGTCTACCTTCTCGGCATCATGAGTATTTTCAGTGCTGTGATGAGTGAAGGCAATAACGCTGTCATGATCGACGTGATGAAACCGCAGTGAGTCCATGCGCCAAGTTGCCCGATGTGCCCTGCGAATTCGATTGAGATTACTCAGGAGCGGCCAGAGCGACTCTGGACTGTTGTGGTCACGCTTCTTGAGTTCATACTTTTCCGAGAATCCGTACTCTTCTTTGTGAGGAATAGCGGTGTTCTCGCAGAGCTCGTAGCCCGAATAGATCCCCCAGCTTGGGGACAGCATTGCAGCAAGAATGGCCCGCACAGCAAACTGATTGCAGGATCCACCACGTAATGGGTCCGCCAAAATATCTGGTGTGGTGGGCCATAGGTTGGGGCGAAACCATGCCGCTGTTGCGCCGTGCGCTAGCTCCTCACCATACGAGGTGAGCTCATCCTTACTCTGTCGCCACGCAAAGTAGGTATAGGACTGACTAAAGCCAATCTCGGCCAAGCTGTGCATCATTGCAGGGTCGGTAAAAGCCTCTGACAGAAATACCACCTGTGGGTGTGTTGCTTGAAGCTCTCGTAAAATCCACGCCCAAAATGCGAGTGGTTTGGTGTGGGGGTTATCCACACGAAACACCTCAACTCCGCAGTCAACCCAGAACTCCAAAATCTGCAGGCAGGCTTGCCAGAGGGCAACACGGTCGCTGTCTTGTTCTGGCCAGAAGTTGAGCGGAAAGATGTCTTGATACTTTTTGGGCGGATTTTCTGCATAGCGGATTGAGCCATCAGATCGCTTCGTAAACCATTCAGGATGCTCGGAAACCCAAGGGTGATCGGGGCTGCAATGCAGAACATAATCTAGGGCAACAGCTACCCCAAGTTGCCGAGCTTTTGCAACAAAAGCCCGCAGGTCTTCGACCGTTCCAAGCTCGGGATGCACTGCAGTGTGCCCGCCATGCTGAGAGCCGACTGCCCATGGGCTACCCACGTCTTGCGGGGTAGCGGTCAGCGAATTGTTGCGGCCCTTGCGTTGCGAAATCCCAATCGGGTGAATTGGCGGCAAGTAGAGAACGTCAAAGCCGGCATCGGCAATTTGATCAAGGCGCTTCCACGAGTTTGCGCCGGGGTGTAAGCCGCCCTCGGAACGCGGAAAGAACTCATACCAGGCCCCGCGAACAGCTAGCTCTGGTTCTACCCTGAACAAATGACTTGGCGAGGTGGTGAGCTCGGTTGAGATCCCGGCAACTGCTTTGGCTACTGCGTCATCTGTTGCGGCTGCGAGTCGGACTCTGTCGGTACAACCTTTACTTCGCAGTTGCTCAATGGCAGAAGCAACTCTGCGAGCAGAGTCTGCTGGGAGTTGTTGAGCCAACACTTCAAGTAGTCGGGCGCCCTCTTCAAACTCCAACTCAAGGGGCTCAGCCGCAGTTGCAAAAAGTTGGAGGTCTCTGCGCCAAGTGGTGAAGCTGTCCTTCCATGCCTGAACCTGAAACTCGTACAGCCCAAGTTGAGCAAAGCGAACCGCACTGCTGACCTGACCCGACGGGGCAACGGCTAGTGGTTGGGTCTGCCAGGTTTGTTCAGCTTGAGCATCAGAACTGCCGCCGATATCAACTCGCCGCCAACGAAGTCTTGCTGCAAGCAGCGAATGCCCGTCGCTCACAAGTGTCGCCCCGAACTTGACTGCGTCTTGTTGCACTGCCTTTGCAGGAGCCTGAGTTGGCGTTACGGGAGACACATCACGAATAAGGATTCGCTGCGCAGACTGAAGCAGGTTCTCTGAATCTGAGTGGAAATTATTCAAAGCGCTCGTCACCCCCTTCGCAACCCGACCCTGAATTTGCCCGACACAAATGGCAGGTCATCAGTAGAGATCCAGATGCCGCTCAGCGAGGCAACTCGTAACCCAATCACCGAAGCTGTTCCAACAACGGTAAAACTGCGATTTATTCCCTGCGCAGGGTCGACCAAGGTCATCTGCCCTGTTACGAACTGACTCTGTTGAGCCACCTGCAAATCTAGAGACAGTTGCTGATCTCCTGTCACGAGGTCAAGGTTGACAATTGAAGTGGAACCATCGACTGCTACGAGTTCACCCTCGCTTTCGGCATCTACGGGAAAGGTTCCGACGTAGTCAATTGGGCCAGCAAGTACAACCGTCAGAAGGAGGTCTCCGAGGAGCGGCCGGCTCACTGTTGCGACCGTGCTCGCAGTGGCGCCTGGAACCACAATCAGTCGAACAGGATCTAAAAATGTGACAGGGCCGTCGCAAGTAACGGGGCCATCGGTAGAGCGGCAGTCTGCAAACGCGATGAAGCGGCCGTCGGCAGTCCAACTCAATTCACCGGAGCTGTAACTCGCTGTGCCCGGCTGAGCAGGTGGAGTGATTTCTATCGGGCTGCCGCCAGCAGCAGAGATCAACATGAGCTCAGAACAACGAGGCCCCGAACCATAAACAATCCTCGTGCTATCCGGAGAAACCGAAGGAGCACAGATTTGATCGGCCGAAACTAACGTGGTGCGGTCGAGAGAATCCGTAGCAATACGAATCATCTCCTTGCCGCCTTTGTCTGGTCCAACGGCGATGATGAAATTTCCATCGGATGAGAATGTGGGCGCATCCGCAGATAAGAAGGTTGGGGTCAGGGCATCCGAACCCGAGGTGGCCGCTGCCAGCGTATAAGGATCATCAGTCCCGGGGATGACCGACTCAAGCAGCATCAGATCATCAGACTTTGAGCTCGCAAGCCCCACCATTGACCTTGTCGACGGGTCGCCAATTCGGATCACCGCAGCGCCCGTTCGGTCAACAATTTTGACCACGTTGCCGAGGACACCTACTGGAAGTGGCACGCGGTATACCCCCTGTCCAGAAGAGAGTGGCTTTGGTTCAACTGGTCGCGGCTCTGCCATCGACGCAGTTCCAACTGCAATGTAGGCAATCTGGGTTCCCGTCGGGTCCCAAGCCAACACGGTGTGAGCTCCTATGCCCGTAGTGACGGCGTCAGTAGCCAACACCAGCGGGGAGCCTCCTCCCGAGGGCACCACTACTAGGGCGCCATCGTTGCGCAGATAAGCAATCAAGTCTCCCGTCGGGGCAACGGCTACGGCTCCTAACCCATTCGGCCCCAAAGCAGCCGACCCCGCAATTTCGGTGGGTGGCTCTGCACCGGTACCACTCAGAACAGCACCGGATGAAGTGATGTAGGCCACGCGGTCTGTAGGTAACGGGCCCTCGTTGACGTCAGTTGTGCTCGTTACAGCTACCGAAGTGGTGCTCGAAGCAGCTGTTGAGCTCGTCGCCGGAGCTCCCGAACCAAAGGGCGAACCAATCACCATAAACAACAAAGCACCGACTGCTAGGGCAGCGAATAGCCCGCCAAAGG
Source organism: Microthrixaceae bacterium (assembly GCA_040878245.1). Taxonomy (GTDB): domain Bacteria; phylum Actinomycetota; class Acidimicrobiia; order Acidimicrobiales; family Microtrichaceae; genus IMCC26207. Next base: position 7,337 of record JBBDMQ010000299.1, on the reverse strand, counting down.
TCCATCCAAGACCAGTCGCTGAACCACTTGGTTCTTGCTCGCTCAACTCGGTGTACCTCTGCACTCATACATCCCCCTACACATTACCGGCGGATGCCTCCCAACCCTCTGCCTCATCACCTTGCGCAGAGTTACCTACGGGCCCGAAACTTGCTTCGGGTGATAACTACTTCTGGGTTTTTCATGACTGATGATCAGCAACTCATTTGTAAACAGATGATGAATGCTGCAAGAGAAGCTGCCCGTTCCAGTGCATAACGGAGATACCCTCAACCTCAATGAAGGCACTGAAGAGTTTCACCGTTCGTCCACTGCTTCCGGCACCAATTGCGGCACTTGACCGACTCTCAAGCAATCTTCGATGGTCCTGGGATCGCCCTACACGCGAGTTGTTCATCACGATTGATCACCAGGCTTGGGATGAAGGCGGGCATGATCCGCGCCGTGTACTAGCTCAAGCTTCGAGTGAGAGGCTGGTTGAGCTGAGTACCGACCCCGAATTTCTTGAGCGGCTCGCCGTAGCCGACGCAGCCCTGAGTTCCTACCTCGATCTTCCCCGCTGGTACCAAAAGATCACTGCGAATCAAACTGGGCTTCCCGCTCAGGAACCCGGCCACAGCGAAGCAACAAGCAAAGGAGTCATTACTTACTTCTCGCCAGAGTTCGGCATCTCTGAAGCAGTGCCGCAGTACTCGGGCGGCCTTGGAGTTCTTGCTGGAGACCACCTCAAGGCGGCTTCCGACCTAGGTGTACCGCTCGTAGCAATCGGTCTTTTTTATCGCCATGGCTACTTTCGGCAATCACTCAGTGTGGACGGTTGGCAACAAGAACGTTTTTTAGATCTTGACCCGCACGCAATGGCTCTTGAGTTGTGTGAGGGGGTTCGGATCTCGATAGATCTTGCTGGAGAGACTCTTACTGCTCAGGTCTGGAAAGCAACGGTTGGAAGGACTCCGCTGTACATGCTCGATGCAGATATCGATGAAAATTCCCAGTCACTTCAGCTCGTGACCGACCGACTCTATGGCGGTGATGTGGAGCACCGGTTACGCCAAGAGATCCTTCTTGGTGTGGGCGGGATAGCTGCGCTGCGAGCCCTCGGGATTTCTGCCGAGGTGTTCCATACCAACGAAGGCCATGCCGGGTTCTTGGGCCTTGAGCGAATCCGTGAACATATGCTCAACGACGGCCTGGACTTTGATCAGGCGCTTGCTGCTGTCCGTGCAGGTGCCGTGTTCACCACTCACACTCCTGTTCCAGCTGGCATAGACCGGTTTCCTCGCGAACTCATGGAGAAGTACTTCGGCAGGTGGGCAGCTGACTGCGGGCTGTCTACTGACCAGCTCATGCAACTCGGCCACCGCCCAGAGGAGGCATCTGAAGAGCCGTTCAATATGGCAGTGATGGGCATGCACTTGGCCGAGCGACGCAACGGAGTCTCTGCGCTACATGGTGAGGTCAGTCGAGAGATGTTCGCGGACCTGTGGCCAGGCGTGCCCGAGCAAGAAACACCAGTCGGTTCAATAACAAACGGTGTGCATGGGGCAACTTGGGTGTCTAGCGAGATTGACGAGTTGTTTTCCCAGTCAGTTGGTGAGGACTGGCAGTGGGCTGGAGAGGAAGCGTGGCAATCGGTTCTTGGCCTCTCTGACCAAGCGCTCCAAGATGCCCGAAACGCGTCCAAACGGCGTTTAGTGGACCATGTGCGCGAGCGCTTACGACGCCATGGCTTGGCTCAGGGTCGGTCCTCATCCGAGCTTGAGTGGGTGGACTCAGCGTTAGACCCTGCAGCGTTGACCATCTGCTTTGCTCGTCGCATGGCCACCTATAAACGAGCAGCCTTATTGCTCAGCCAACCCGAGCGACTCATGCGTCTGCTGCTGAACGATCAACTTCCGATTCAGTTTGTCTTTGCCGGTAAGGCTCACCCTGCAGACGAGTTCGGCAAGGAAGTCATTCGACAGATCGTCACCTTTTCGTCTGACCTACGAATTCGGGATCGATTTATGTTTGTAGAGGACTATGACATGGCACTGGCACGCTCCTTAGTGCAGGGTGCCGATGTCTAGCTGAACACGCCGGTGCGACCAATGGAGGCCTCGGGTACAAGCGGCATGAAAGCAGTTCTGAACGGAGCGCTGCACTGTTCAGTTTTAGATGGCTGGTGGGCTGAGTGCTTCAGTTCGGGAGACACCTCCTCTTTGGGGCAAGGCAAAACATTTGGGCCAAATGGGTGGGCGATCTCATCAGCAGAATCAATAACTGACGAGGCTCGCCGAATCGAAGTCGAGGCCAACAGTTTATTTGAGCTACTTGAGATGCAAATTGTGCCGCTTTATTACGGTGACTCTGATGGTGTGGCTGAGGGCAACTCTGTCGCTGACACCTCAAGCGGATGGCTGACCCGAGTTCGAGAAAACTTTCGCACTTTAGGCCCATTCGTCAGCGCTCATCGCATGGTCAGAGATTATGTGGAGGGGCTCTATGTGCCTGCCGCCGCCCGTGCCGAACAACTGACGAGCAATAATTTTGCGGGCGCAAAGTCGCTAGCTGAGTTTCATCAACGCATTCAGGCCGAATGGCATCAGGTGCATGTTGACCGTATTGAGATCAATGAAGACATCGCCGACTTAGGGACTCATCGACAAGTGACTGCCAGTGTTTCGCTCGGAGCTCTGCACCCTAGCGAGGTTGATGTTCAGCTTCTCGTTGGACATGTCGGGCCCTCCGGGGAACTTGAACACACTCAGACAGTGTCACTTGAGGTGCACGGACCCGAAAGCGATAACCACCTTCTTTATAGCGGTACCGCACTGCTTGGAACGGCTGGTCGGATGGGTGTTACTGCACGAGTTGTTCCACGACACGACCTGATTGAAGTGCCCATTGAGTTTGGTTTTGTTGCCTGGGCTGGCTAGCCAAACTCTGCATGCCCGGGGCCACTCTTTAGGAAGGACTCAACTCCAACTGTGGCGTCGGGAGCGGCGAAGGACTGAACAAAAAGTACCTGTTCCAGAGCAAGTCCATCCTCTAGCGTCCCCTCAAGTCCGCCATCAATTGCAGCCTTCGCAAGCGCAGTTGCGTGTCGCGGGCCCTGTGCAAAACTCTGCGCCCAACTCATGGCCTCAGCTACGACCTGATCTGCTAGAGCGAGCTTGTTGACAAGCCCGATACTGAGGGCCTCATCGGCATCGACCATTCGCCCAGAAAAAATCAGATCCTTTGCGAGCGAAGGGCCAACTAACCGACTGAGGCGCTGCGTTCCCCCACCGCCTGGAATGATGCCGAGCAAAATCTCTGGTTGACCAAAGCGGGATTTAGGACCGGCTACGCGAAAGTCACAAGCGAGCGCTAGCTCACAACCGCCACCAAGAGCAACACCAGAAACTGCGGCAATAGTTGGGCAAGGCAAAGCGGCTACCGCATTCAGAGCCCCAAAGAACGCGGCTGCAATCTGAGTGAGTCTGCTGATAGAGGAAAGACCAAACTCAGCTGAACTTTCTGCCTCGTGTTCCGCAAACTGTGTGATGTCGGCACCAGCAGCAAAGGCTCGATCATTTCCGGTGATCACCACAGAGCGGACATTGTCATCTACGGCTAATTGAGCAACCGCCTGCTGAAGCTCGTGAAGTAACTCCACGCTCAGAGCGTTCACCTTGCCATTCTGAAGAGTAATTACAGCTACACCACTCTGATCCACCTCGACGAGAACCAAAGCGGTGCTCTCAGCAGAACTCAATTCCTGATTTATCTCATTCGACATGCTTGCGAGGATACTTCCAACTCCCGAACCATGGTTTGTGTGAACGCTGTTGTGGGCTCAATTGCTGCAACATGCTGCGAGCATCTGGGCGGCTTCTAGGCTGTTCAGCTAGTGCTGCAATCATCCAACTAGGCGCATCGCAATTGGGGTGACTGCTTGTCAGAACCTCACCCTGCGGACCTCTGCGAAGCGGTACCCCAAATTCAGCGTGCCAGAGTGTGGCGGCTAAAGAGAAGACATCCGAAGCTTGGTCAGGTGGGCGACCGCTGAAGAGCTCCGGGGCGCCATAAGCCGGAGTGAAGCCCACTATTCCTTCGGCCCCAACCCCACCGCCCAGAAGTGAGGCCATTCCAAAATCTGCCAACAGCGGCCGACCGGATTCAGAAAAAAGAACATTTGCTGGTGAGATATCTCCGTGGATCACCCCGGACTCGTGCGCTTGGGCCAAAGTTGCAAAGAGTTCATTGGCAAGAGTCTGAACTAGTGCCTGCTGTTTCTCCACCTGCTGCAGCGTCTGCTGATCTATGCGATCCCGAAGTGACCCAGCAGAGGCAAAATCAAGCATCAGCCAAGCCGTCCCGTCTGCTGTTCGGCCCACCTGATGCAAAGAGATAGCCCCGTCAACCTGAGTCAATCGAGAAAGCGCTCGAGCCTCACGCTCCATTCGCTCTGTGGCAAGAGCGTCACTGTGTTGAATGCTCAGTATCTTGATTGCGAAGTCGCTACCAGAGTGGCTATCTCGAGCTCGCCAGACTGTGCCGGAACTGCCCGCTCCAACTTGTTCAATGAGTCGGATCCGCGTTGGTAGGCCAATTAAATGGGGTCGCTCAGGAGTCACCACAAACTGCACCAGTCAAGAATCTTCTCTCTATTCTCATCTGTTCTTAGTTCCTGACTCGGGACTACTCTTGCAGAATGCCAACTCAAACCGAGAGCGGTGACCACACTGATTCACTTCACGTCACGGCAGCGCAGCGACTTCGTTCACAGAACCTCCGTTATACCTCGTCTCGGAGAGCTTTGGTAGAGATTTTGGCCGCGAGTGATAGACCCCTCACCATTCCAGAGATCTTGGAACAAGACTCTGAGTTGGCCCAGAGCAGCGCCTACAGAAACCTGACAGAACTGATTCAGGCCGGTGTCGTGCATCGCCTGATAGCAGGAGATGAATACAGTCATTTTGAACTCGCCGAGGATCTCACTGCTCATCACCATCATTTGGTGTGCACTCAGTGCGGTCGCGTGGCAGACATCACGCTAAGCGACGAGGTTGAACGATCTCTTGACTTGGCGCTCGAAGCTGCAGCAGCCTCAGTGGGATTTAGAGCCGAACAACACCGCTTGGATCTGATCGGCCACTGTGCAGGCTGCGTTCTTGGCAAAACAGCACCCAGAGTGACAACTACAGGGTGACTGCGGTTCCTAGCTCGGCGTCCTCGCCTGGCTGAACAACTGCAGTCACGCCCGCCACTCGATCCATCATGATCCGCTCAATCCCAGCCTTCATGGTGACTGTCGATGCCGGACAACTGACGCAGGCACCAGAGAGTTCAACGGTAACAATTCCTGTGTCTTGGTCAACCTCAATCAGTGTGATGTCACCACCGTCGGCCTGAATGGCTGGCCTGATAATTTCGATGACAACTTCAACTTCGGCCTGCACGGCACCTACTTCTGCTTTTTAGAGAGAGAGAGAGAGAGAGAGAGAGAGAGATCGGGGTGGTGAGTCAGCACCTTTTGGCACAACGCTCGTCATAGATGATGGTTCCTCGTTGCCCGTGATACAACCCCGCAGACTAGGTTTGTATTTCAGATGGTTGATTACTTGCTACTGGCTCATCAAGGTGGTTGGGACGAAATCCTCATGGTCATCGTTCCGGTTGCGGTGTTTGGCGCTCTGCTGTATCTAGCTAATCGACGTGCAGACAAGTTGGCTACCGACAGCAGCAGGCCAGACAGCAGCAGGCCAGACAGCAGTGGGCCAGACAGCAGCAGGCCAGACAACAGCAGGCCAGACAGCAACACGAACGCTGCTCAGGGAGCTCCTGCAAACTCCACTCTCAAGAACCCTCGTGGCGGTCCGCTTTAATCGAGTCGCTCGATCTGAACGCCAACGGCAGTCAGTCGATCGGTCAGGCCCTCGTAACCTCGATCTAGATGGTGTGCATCAGTGATTATGGTCTCGCTGTCGGCACCCAGCGCCGCAATGATTAACGCTGCTCCCGCACGAATATCTAGGGCCCTTACCGGAGCGCCAGAGAGCCGCTCAACCCCATCGATGACTAGGTGGTGGCCATCAACGCGAACCTGGGCGCCCATCCGGGCAAGCTCGCCCACGTATCGGAACCTTCCAGAGAACACGTTCTCGGTGGCATAACTCGTTGCCGTATTGAAACACTGCAAGGCAACTAAGAGCGGCAAGTAGTCGGTGGCTAAACCCGGGTACGGCAGCGTGGCAACGTTTGTTGGCCGTGGTCGGCCACTTCCCATGGCCCACAAACCATCGGGTTCGGGAGAAATCCGCATGCCCATTGCGCCAAGTTTTTCTACGAGCAAAGTCACGTGATCTGCTCGAACATGATGCAAAGTCAGCTCACCACCGGCAACGCCGAGTGCACATAAAAACGTCGCAACCTCAATGCGATCAGGAATCACCATGTGTTCCACAGCTCGGAGTTCTCGAACTCCGTCAATAGTCACTACAGAACTACCGGCGCCAAGAATTTGCGCACCCATACGATTGAGGAATGCTCCAAGGTCTGCAATCTCTGGTTCACGCGCAGCATTATGAACGGTGGTTCGGCCCTGAGCTAACACTGCCGCCATGAGCAGGTTTTCGGTTGCGCCAACACTGGGGTAGTCAAGAATCACCTCGGCACCAACCAACTGCTTGGCCTGAGCATGAATCATTCCGTGGCTCAGCGTAAATTCGGCACCGAGTGCTTCAAGACCCTGTAGATGCATGTCAATCGGCCGGGTACCGAAGTCATCCCCACCAGGCATCGCAACCCTTGCCTCACCCACGGCTGCTAACAGCGGACCAATGACAGCGCTCGAAGCACGCATGCGCTCGACTAACTCATAAGGGGCTTCAGGAATCACTTCTGCACCGCGAATGATTTCTAATGCCTGATCCTCACGCCATCGAGTCTGCATCCCCATTGCTTCGAGTAATGCGCACATATAGTCCACATCTGTGATTCTGGGAACGTTACGCAGCACATAGCGACCCTCGGCGAGCACACATGCGGCCATGAGTTTGAGTGCAGAGTTCTTTGCGCCACTAATGGTGACCTCACCAGAGAGCGAAGCAGACGGTCGAACAAGGAGTCGGGACACGTCTTCAGTATGACCTGATTCTGCTTACTAAGATCTGATCTGCGGCAAACTCACTCGGCTGCCGACTCTGGGGACTTGATGGCGAGGATTCATAATTCTTCTGAATGCGCACGAACCGAGTTGCTGCAGCGTTTAGAACCGCGTGATGACGTGCTACTGCTTGAGCGAGCGCTTGAAGTTGAACCCGACCTCACCCAAAACGGCAGTTCTACGCTGTTTGCCGAGTCGGGCCCGT
>JBBDMQ010000298.1:0-15233 GCA_040878245.1 Microthrixaceae bacterium | reverse complement strand
AAAGTAACCTCCCTCTCCAAGCAGCAATGTCGCACAGCGCCGAGCAAGGCCTCCTGCTCAAGCAAAACTGACAGCATTTGCAGCAAGGGTCGGTGACAACAAACTTGCCGCCGGTTTTATGTCGGGTTGGGTCGGGAGGTTACTATTGCAGCCCCGGGCCTCTAGCTCAGTTGGTAGAGCAGTGGACTTTTAATCCATCGGTCGTGGGTTCGATCCCCACGGGGCCCACCATGGGAAGTTGCGAATCTGGGCTCAGCAATGAGCCCAGATTCCCGCTCAACCTCTACTCATTCTCTGTGGCTCATCGAGCTCAACGGCATCACAGTTCAAACGGACTCTGAAACGGGCATCGCCCGGGGCCCACATAGCAAAGTTGGTGCCCCACAAGTTGTTGTGCAGGCAGAGGTCCCAACCATCTGACAAGTTTTGGTTGCCGATGGCCTGCTGCAAAGGCTCAAACTCAAGCAGTTGGAGTTTGCCGGGCGCAACGAGTGCAGAGTCCACAAACTCCATCTGGATTCCCTCCGGGTGGATCACTCTGTCGGCGCAATGCAAGTGACGCCCTCCCAGCGCTACAACATCTGCCGGTGAAACCAGTTCGCCAAGTTTGACCATCTGCCACAACGATGGGTCGAGAACCAGCGGTGCAAATTGCCAGCTCACAGACTGCGGCCAGCGCGCTGCTGGGGTACCGAACCACTGCAATTCAAATTCCAGAGACTGCGGTCGGCTCTCTGCCACCTGCGACGCCATACCAGGGATGGCATTGTGTGCAGATGGGCAGCGCAAACTGAGGATGGCGCTCTGGGGAAGTGCAACTGGAGCTGAAGGCATGAGTGCTACCGCGGGAAACTCAAGATGTATGTGCAGTAGATCCTGCTGATGACGAGTTCCTTGCCAAACCGCTGAAATCTGTGGGCGCCAGATCGCAGAGAGAGCACCCGAATCCTCGAGCCCCGGCTTGGTGTTGTCCCACCGAGCCCACCACAAGTCTTGTTGAGTGGTGCCTGCGTTATAGGTCGAAAACCAGCGCTCATAATCTTCGGCCGAATACGTCTGAACGCTCAAGCGCCCAAGCCCACAGGAGCCCGCAAGTTCACGTCCTGCTGCGTTGCGTAATTCTGCAACCGAACCATCGCTGTTTAGGCGAACCTGATACTCGCCAAGCTGTAGCGGGGTATCGGTGAACTGCCGGACCTGTTCTAGGTCCTCGCTGTCAGGCTGCACCGGAGTGAGTGCCTGAACCGCTCTGCGCGCCTGGGCTGCGTGATCCGGCCGAGCATTTCGTTCTAAGGCGGAAATAAACTGCTCAACGTACTGCCGCTGCTCAGCCCAACTTGACTCGAATCGAATCAAGGCCGGGTCTTCTTTGATCTCACTCAATTGGCTTGCGCTCCAGTGCGACTGATCTGGCCAATGAGTTTTTTGATCCATGCCCCATGTGTGTTCGGCTATTAAAAGTAGCTGAGTGGAGGCCTGAGCTAAGGCTGAATCCTCCTGAGTAGGCCAAGATTTCTGCAGACGGCATAATTCCCGAAAAGCCGCAGTCTTTTGCGGATCGCTGCCAACCCCATATATCCAAGTGTCTCCAATTTCTTGATCAATCACTGGTATCAGGTCCAGTAGATTTGGTGTTTCAGAATCGGCCGCTGTACGAAACAGGTCAGCAATATCATCGAGTTTCGCTGCATGAATCTGAGCATTTGGGAAACGTTCAGACAATGATGCAAATCGCTCAATCACTTGCTCGGCACTATGCGGGCCGAGGTTGTCTCCCGTGAGGTCAATGGCCACAGCAGTACTCGTTCCGGGGATGACTTGAACATCGCCGTACCCGCCCGGCTGATACATAACACGCAGTTCAGGAACGCCCGCAGCCGCACGATCTCGCCATGTAAAAAGTTCGGGAACTTGAGGAGCTGTGGCGGCAGGATTTACCCCAATATGGAGGAACTCAACTCCAGCGTCGACAAGGACCGACACTAAAGCTCGAGTGTGTCCGGGAACGTCGGTCATCTTTGCCGCCCGTGTCTGAATGCCAAACCGCTTATCAAGGTCGGCCGAGATTTTCAGTCCATGCTCGAGCAAGGAGCGGTCGCAGTACTCGGTATGCAAAGTGAAGGGCAGCGCGTGCCAGCACAGGTCCCCTCGTTCTACGGCAGCATGCAGTTCGTGCTTACCTGCTTGTGCCTCGGCCTCTAAAGCCTCGTGCAAAATCCATGAGCCGGTGGTCCATCGGAACTGCTCGCTGCCACCTCGCCGACGCAATGCAGAGGAGACCTCAAGGGCTCGGGGGAAAAACTCGTCGAGGTAACGCTGTCTGACAGCCCAAGCAAAATCAGTAAACCCGACATCGAGATGGGTCTTAAACACCACAAGCACCTTGGTGATCCCATCATCAACAAGCTCAGGCATGCTCAATCTCCATCCAAATAACACCGAGGCTGCTGACAAGGACGCCGATTATGACTAATGCATTCACCATCCACGAGTCCGATAAACCCTGAGCAAGGCCCGGCAGGTCAAAAACTGCTCCAAGGGCTGCGATTGCTGCACAACTCAAGTTGATGCCAAGGTGCAACAAACTGGGCGGGCCGGAGCGTGCGCCAAAACATCCGCAACTGCCGAGAGAGGCTCGGCGGGCAAAACCCACCACAACAGCAAAACCAAAGTAAGTCAGTGAGATAAGCAGAGCGAAGACAGTTCCACCAACATAAAAAGCACACAGTCCAAGCAATAACTCGCAGCCGCCAACAAAGCGGGAGATCTGCAACGAACCCCCCAAGGGTGCTGCAGGAGCAGAGCGCTGTTCGATGGGAACTCGGAGCTCGCGCAGCACCTGAGCGAATGCCACAGGGTCGGCCAGTTTTGTCGAACCAGCAGCAATGAGCACCAGTGCGGTTACCCAAAATGCGCCGGCCAAAATAGTCACGACCCTGAGCGTACAGATCCGAACAGGTAAGTCTGAGCAGTCGGGGCTGAACTGCGCCACAATAGGAAGCTAGAGAGTAGCTAGAGGTAGATAGAGAGTAGCTAGGTTGTAAATCAGGGTGGGAATATTCTTTGAGAGGGTGTCAACCTCAGTTGACCCCCGTTCGTTGAAAAGGTATGTCTTGCAAGATTCAGCAGATGACAGCGGGTTTAGAGGCTTCTACGAACGCCTACAGCCTCGCGCCATTGCAGTTGCCCGACGCCTCATTGGCGATACAGCTCTTGCAGAGGACATCGCTGCCGAATCCTTTGCCCGTGCCTACGCAAGATGGGGCAAGGTCTGTCGACACCCCAACCCCGAGGCGTGGCTATTGCGAGTGGTGGGGAACCTTGCGATTGACTCCCTTCGACGAGAGAGCCGCAGACCGCAAGTCAGACAAGATTCGGCTCGACCAGATCCTTCCGGAGACTCAGCAGCCCTTCGAATTGACCTTACCGATGCAATGCAGCATCTCTCGGGTCGTCAGCAGGAGGTCATCGTGCTTCGATACCTGATTGACCTGCCAGAAGAAGAGGTCGCCTCTGCCCTCGGCATGTCGAATGGCTCGGTCAAGACCCACCTGCACCGAGCGACGACCAAGCTTCGAAACGAAATGAAACAGCCAGATCAGCCAGATCAGCTAGACCAGCCAGCCAAGCCAACTCAGCCGGCACAAGAGTCCAAGAACGGAGTGAGCGATGTCTAATAAATCACTTCCGAACTATCCGGGCATGGGCGATGAAGAAAGATTCGAGGCCATTATGAATCGCGGCCGCAGCTTGCGGCGAGCTCGTACCACCAAACGCGCATCAGCCTTTGGTGGTCTTGGTGTGGTAGCTCTAGCAATTGGCATGTTTGCTTTGGTTGAAACCTCGCAGCCTGCCCAGACTTCGCAGGTCTTTGCCAACACAGCCGAAGTAGAACTCCCTGAATCCTTGAGCCCGGCCGTTGGCGAGTCAGGGGCACTCAGCTTGAGCATTGAACAAGCAGCTGAGGGTGCCAAAATTTTGGTGAAGGATTCAGCCGCCGCTGTTGCGTTAGAGAGTGACTCACCGGCACAACAGTGCGTCACTGTCACGGTGCGGGCCGCAGGCTCTGGAGCTACAGGAGTTGTCCTAGCCGAAGGTTTTGGTTGCAGTGATAGTTCGCTCTCAGCACCAGCAGCTACCCCGATTGCATTGACTGCTGTGGAAGGTGGAGTAGAAGTTGGGTGCGCTGCAACTGCAGTTCGTGCAGAACCTGCGGCTGAGAGTTACGCCCCATTGAGCTCAACCTTTACGGTCACGCTCCCCACAGGGATGGCCCCCGGCGAAGTTCAGATGACAGTCGAGGCAGTCTCTGGCGTCGGCGATGGTTGCCCAGGATCTTCTGAGGGTTCAAACGAGTCTGAGCACTCTGCTATTGCAAGCGGCCGCTTCACTCTCTAAGGAAAAGCTCGCTCAGTCTTCACTGCAACCTGACCGACCATTGCAGGAGTTTTGGCTTTTCATCCGAGGTGGGGCAAGAGTCACTCTGCATAATTGCTCTCATCACCTAGCGTCCCTTGCGTCTCGTGCCAAGCTCTACGAGTGAGCAGTGACGACACTTCTAGCCAAAACTCTGCTTTAAGCCCCGAACCTGTTACCGAAAAGCTCTCTTTAGCTGAGAAATCCGCTCGAGCGTGGACGACCGCACTGTTTCGGGCAGCACGCTGGGCAGATGATCGTGACCGACCACATCCTGTGTCATCAGATGGTGTCATTGACCCCGCAGCTGACCCCGAAGCGGTGGTTGGAGCCGAGCTCCGAGTGCTCCGTTCACTTGACCCGGACTCAGTAGACCTGCCCACGCTTGAAGAGTTGGGTCCGCTCCGTGCCGATCAAGTTGACCCCACATTAATTAGCGCCGCCATTGCCGGTGCCAGCGCTGATGCCCTACCACAGGTAGAAGTCTCTGGCCCTGGTGCAACAGCATCTGCTTGGGCCATAGCCAAAGCTGCACTCAGCATTGTGGGAGCGCCAGTCACTGTGCCGACAATGACCGTAGCCGCGCTCAGAACAGCAAAAATTACGCGCAGCCGCATAGAGCTATACCCCGAACATCTTCATGCGTTAGCTAGCGGCAAGGAGTCACCGCTTCCGCTCACTCGTGTGGTGCGTCGACCAGCGAGTACCAGATACGTCATCACCTCTGACCTTCATCGCTGCATTCCTGGGCGGCTCGACTGGCCCGAGCGTCAGGGAACAAAAGAGTTATATCGAGAAGTACTCGCCGGGTATGCAGACCAAGACTGGCACCTCATCGAGAACGGCGACGTCGAGGATTTTTGGATGGTGGGTGGCTCGACCTGGGGCGCGGTCTACGACGTTGCTTATCTGACTGGGGCAGTAGGGCCGAGCCGGGAGGAATCACGTCGAACCATCCTGCGTGAGCAGCTTGACCGGATAGTCGAAAACAACGAAGAGATCTATGAGCTCCTGCGTGAAGGGTTTTGCTCTCAGGGCCGTTACTCACGAACTATGGGAAATCATGATGACGCCTTTAGCGATCCTCAGATGGTCAATTACCTGACCAGCACTCATCTGCCAGGAGCAGAACTCACCGACAACGTGCTGCTCTGTTTACCTGACGCGCAGCCGAGCGACGGTATTGCTGCTGTCTCTGCAATTATCACCCATGGTCACTTGACGGACTCGTGGAACGGGCCAGGGTTTGCACCGCTTGGGCGCTCCATCACATGGTTGATAACCGGTCTTGATGACTTACCGAAAATCCCTAAAGCGGGCGGGCTGCCCGATGAGCAGCGCTTAGCCCGACTGTTAGGAGGCCGCGCCAGAAATTCTCTCATCACCGTGGATCCTCGCTACGGCGGTAACCGCAGGTTTGACAGCTTGGATGAGGAGCGTTTGTTTGCTCGGCTTGCGCAGTGCCCCCCAACAGCCGGAGATGAAGCAGAGTCTTGGCCGTGGATGATCTTTGGCCATACGCACTACCCCATGCTCTGGCCACAAAATGCAGCTGGACAGCCTGTAAAATACGCTAACTCTGGCTGCGGGGTGCTTGATCATGCAATGACTTGCTTGGAGTGGGATTCGAGCGATGTCACCAGCCCGCTCAAGCTCATTATTTGGTTGGCAGACACCAATGGTGCCCGTCGGATCGAACTGATTCCTGACGGTCCGACGCTTCAAGCCCTCTAGCCGGTGCTCAGCGACCGGTATGACCAAACCCGCCATCGCCGCGGTCTGACTCGCTCAGTTCATTCACTTCTATAAAGTCAACCTGCTCCACTGCTTGAATCACTAGCTGGGCAATGCGCTCGCCACGCTCGATCTGAAAAGGCTCGGTGGGGTCAGTGTTAATCAGCAACACTTTGAGTTCGCCTCGGTAGCCTGCATCTATCAGTCCAGGGGTGTTGAGACATGTCACACCGTGTTTTAACGCAAGCCCACTGCGAGGCTGAATAAAACCTGCGTAACCCTGCGGCAGTGCGACTGCAATGCCCGTAGCCACAAGCGCTCGGCCACCAGCAGGCGCAAGAGTGATGGCCTCTCGTGCCCGCAAATCAACCCCCGCATCGCCCGATTTTGCATACTCGGGAAGCGGAAGTTCTGGGTCAAGACGAACAACTGGTACCTGTAGCACGTGCCCAAGGTTAGCGGCTTGAAAGGACCTCAAATTCGCCCGACTTATCACTCGTCGGCACAATGACCGTATTCTGGATTCATGCTCGCATGGATGGATCTTGAAATGACCGGCCTTGATGCAACCAAGAATGTGATTGTAGAGATCGCAACCTTGATTACAGATGACGAACTCAACATCATTGCCGAGGGCCCCGACCTAGTGATTCACGCGACTGAAGAAGAGCTAGCGCAGATGGATGAGGTAGTTGTTGCAATGCATGCAAGCAGTGGGTTGACCGAAGAGATTCGTAGCTCAACCATCACTCTTGAACAGGCCGGAGCCGCCACCCTTGCCTTTATTCAGACTCATATTCCAACGCCAAGGACTGTGCCCCTGTGTGGCAATTCCATTGGCATGGATAGAAGATTCTTGACCGCTTACCTGCCCGAGATTGAGGAGTATTTGCACTACCGCTCCGTTGATGTCTCGACAATCAAGGAGCTTGCTCGGCGTTGGTATCCAGAGGATCTCAAGCAATACAAAAAGTCAGCCTCGGCCCATCGCGCAATGGACGACATCAAAGAATCCTTGGAAGAACTGCGCTACTGGCGCGCACAAGTCTTTCGAGCTGCAACAACAGTCGCCGACGCCACTCAATTGTCTGACACTGACTCTGATACTGATACTGATACTGATACTGACAGATGAAACAAGAGCAACTTCCTCCAGAGGATGAAGCCGCAGAGGTTGCGCCTGGAGTACTTCGGATTCAGCTGCCGATTTTTTTGCCCGGCCTAGGCCATGTGAATTGCTATGTCCTTGAAGATGCCGACGGGGTAACGCTGGTGGACCCCGGGTTGCCCGGTCCGGACGCACATTCTGAGCTTGTCGCTCGGCTGTTGCGCGCGGGGATTCCTATTGAGCGAGTTCATACAGTTCTCGTGACACATTCGCATCCTGATCACTTCGGTGGCGCTGGGCGACTGCGTGCTGAACAGCACTGCAAGGTTGTGGCTCATACTCGGTTTGTTACACCCTTCGATCAAGGCGATTCAAGCATCGAAGGAGACCTGCTTGAACTACATGACAATCAGACGGAGGCTCAGCCGAACATGCTGCGTGAGCTGCTCTTTGGCGAAGGGGAGATGCCAGAGATCCCGGGAAGAGAGACCCCGTGGGGCGGCGAACCGTTGCTTCCCCCCGCCGAACAACTTGAGTACATGCGTAGTTGGGATGCGATCTCTAAGCAGGGTTTGCTATCGCTGACTCCAACAGTGCGCGTCGCAGACAATGAGGTGATTCGCCTAGGTAGAACTGACTGGCAAGTCGTGCACACCCCTGGTCATACAGATGACCATATCTGCCTGTTCGACCCCGTCAACGGAACTCTGTTGTCTGGTGATCACGTGCTGCCAACGATTACTCCGCATATCTCGGGGATGCTTCCCGATTCAGACTCGTTGAGTCAGTTTTTTGCGGCGCTGCAACGGGTCGGCGAAATCGAGGGTGTCACTCGGGTACTTCCCGCTCATGGTCTGCCATTTGACGACTTATCGGGCCGCGTCGAGGCAATCATCGACCATCACAAAGACCGGCTTGAGTTGCTCTTTCAGATTGCTCTCGATCTCGAAGGCGCCCCCGTCAAGGAGTATTCCCAACGACTCTTCAAGGAGCGGTCCTGGGGGCCGATGGCAGAGTCAGAAACCTACGCTCACCTTGAGCACCTGCGCCAAGAGGGGCGGCTCAGCAGGGTGAGAGACCCAGAAGGCGTTCTGCGCTACCAGACCCTGCAATAGCCATACAGGCCTCCAAACTGTCACACCCCCTCGGCAAACTAGTTACTGCTGGCACAGATCCTCTTATGCCAGCAGCAGCCTTGGAGGAATTTGACATGTCAGCCAACCTAGATTCCCATCGATCGGTCCTGATACTTGGACTCGCCCCTGCCGATAGCTGGATTGCAGATTCCAGCTGTCGAGATCTTGATACTGGTTTTTTCTTCTCCGATGACCTTGACGATATTGGAAGCGCCAAGCGGCTCTGTTTGAGTTGCCCTGTGCGGGCTCGCTGTTTAGATGCCGCAGTAGCAAGGAAGGAACAATTTGGCGTGTGGGGTGGCCATCTCTTCGTCTTTGGCAAGATTGTTCTCAGCAAACGTCGCAGGGGCCGACCGCCGCTCCATGCCCGCCCTGGAGACACCATGCCAGAGGTTGAACTGCCAGAGATTCACCGCAGTCTGGTCATGGCCTAGGGCGCCTGCCTGTCGGTGATGCAGCAGAATCGCTACGGTGGGTAGTACCGGGTGTACCCGGCTGCCTCGTCGTACGCGTCTTCCAACGCCATGCGGAGATCTTCCAAATGACCAACTCCACCGAACCTGCTGCACCAAACGCAACGCATCGCCGAAGTCTTCCCGTCGGACCGCTCGGCCTTTTAGCTATTACCGCCGTAGCACTGTGCGCAGCTTTCGCTGCAGGTTGGCTGTTCCTTGATGCAACGGGTGCAAAAAACCAAAGTCAGGCCATAGATGTGCAGGACATGCTGAACGGAGTTGGGGTAGCACCGCTCGTTGCCAACCCGCAGGCTAGGGCCGAACTCAACTTTCCTGCTCCAGACGCCCGCTTAGAGTTCCTTGATGGCAGCACAGAACAGCTCTCGCAAATTGCCGGTATCGGTACCCCGGTTTTGCTCAACTTTTGGTCCTCGACCTGTGCGCCCTGCCTGAATGAACTTCCTGAGTTTGAAAAGGTCTCGCAGGAATTTGCCGGCAAACTCACTGTGATCGGAATCGATAGTCAAGATACCGTTGAGTCGGGTCAAAAGATGGTGGATCAAACCGGAATCACTTTCCGAAATGCCAGAGACCCGAAGGGTGAAATCTCTACTGTGTTTGGAGCACTCGCCCTGCCAAGAACCGTGCTCATTGATGCTCAAGGCAAGGTGGCGGCGACCTATACAGGCGAGCTCAACCAGCAAACCCTGCAAAACCTCCTCAGCGAGAACGGCATCTCAGCCTCATAATGGCAGCAGTACTTGCACTGGCTTTTTCGGCTGGCATGGTCGCCACCGTCAACCCTTGCGGCTTTGCCATGTTGCCGGCATATATTGCTTACTTTTTAGGCGTCGAGACTCCAAGATCAGATCTGCACTCAAAGGGCGAGACAGCAGAGCTTGGCGGCAGAGATCTGGTTCAGAAACCAGACTCCAATTTTGAGCCAAACCCTGTACTGCGGGCGCTGACCGTGAGCGCAAGCGTCACTCTGGGTTTTCTTGTGGTGTTTGGCATTATGGGACTGGCTTGGTCCTCGGTATCTGGGCTCATCGGTCGGCGATTGCCATACATCACCATTGTGGTGGGAATTGCACTCATCATCATGGGCATTGCAATGCTCAGGGGGTTTGAGCCGCTTATCAAACTTCCAGGGGTTGAACTCTCCTCGGAGGGTAGAAAACTCACCTCGATGTTCGTCTACGGAATTTCGTATGCGATTGCCTCGCTCAGTTGCACCATTCCCATCTTTATCGGCATCGTGTTCACCACTTTGGATCGAAATAGTTTTGCGGCAGGCGTCGCAACTTTTTTGGCCTACGGCTTGGGAATGGGCACCACTTTGGCCATCATCACTCTGGCGGTAGCACTTACTCGGCAGGGAATCCTGCGAGCCTTTCGACAACTACTTCCCCACATCAACCAAATCTCGGGAGTTTTTCTTATTCTCTCGGGGCTGTTCGTTGGGTACTACGCAACAGTCGAGATCAGCGAGTTGAACTCGGGCGGGTCCTCGGTCCTTGTGAAAAAGTCGCGTGAACTGCAGGGATCGCTTCAACGCTTCGTCGAGGGAGTTGGCGGGGCAAAGCTTGCTCTTGGAGCTCTGATAATTTTAGGCGCTGCTCTTGCGATCTCTGCGCTCCTGCGTGGACAAACTGCCACTCAAACAGAAGGTTCAGGTTCAGCGAGTACGCCGCAGGAAGATGGCATCTGAAACGGTTCCAACTCTATGCTCAAGGCTCATGTTGCATACTGACGCACTGAACGAAAACTTCCCTGAGGCCATAAGTTCGGAACACTACCTAGCCCGAGTTGCCAGGCTGGTAGCACCACTCGGCTTTGCCAGAGAACACAGCTTCGCTGCGGTATCGGTTTGCCGTGATGAACTCACCCAGTCCTTTACCGAGCAAGTCGCCAAACGCTGGGATCAGCCATTCAACTTAGGCGGACTCGGTGCCTTACCCTCACTCGGGCGCACTGGCTGGCGAGCAGCACTTTCACATGTGCCGCTTGATCATGATCGCGGGCACCTCATTATTTTCGGCCTGCCACATATCGGTATCGACCCTGCAGGAAATATTGGGCAAAGCCTCAGGCGGCATCAGCTTGAGCCCACCCCAACCTGCGGCGCAATGGCTGCACTCCTTGGATCATTGCGCAACGGGTTTGAACCATTAACCCCTGGTCTTGACGATAATGAGGCCGAACGACTCCGTCGCATAGTGGACACTCAGGCGGCCGAGCTGCCAGACAACCTTTTAGAACTGACGAAACTGGCGGCTGCAGCAGTCCATACCGAGATGTGGGTCGAACTCGAGGCACTTGAGGCACACACAGAGATGGATATTGCAGTTTTCTGTGGGATTCAGATTCACCTGCCCGATGAGGTGGACTTCATCTCTCCAGTGACAAGTAGCTTCATGGGGTCCGACGGGGTCCTGCAGAATATACAGATCTGAATGAAGCGTCAGCGGCTGTACTGGGTAGATCAGGCTGCTAGGCCAACTCAATACAGCCAGCCCAATACAGCCAGCCCAGATTAGCCCCTAGGGGGCGAGCCGCTCCCGACGCCAATGATCTGCATGGCGCCAATAATGCAGGCGATCATGTAGTCGACTCGGCCTGCCTTGCCAAAACTCAAATGCCGTGGATCGAACCGAGTAGCCGCCCCAGTGTGGCGGACGCGGCACAGTCAAGCCCTCAAAACGCTTTGTGGTATCAGCAACAAGCTGGTCCAACTCTGAGCGGTCGGCGATGACGGTGCTCTGCAGGCTCGCCCAGGCCCCAATCTGGCTTTCTCGGGGCCTCGAGGCAAAGTACTCGTCACTGAACTGATCTGGTATCTGCTTGGCGCTACCAAGAACTCGAACTTGGCGGTGCAAGCCAAGCCATGAGAACAATAAACACACGTTTGGATTGCCTGCGATCTCGCTGCCCTTATGACTGTTGTGATTTGTATAAAAGATCAAGTGACCCGCATCATCAAGACTCCTCAACAACACATTGCGTGCTGCAGGGTGGCCAGTAGCGTCTGTGGTTGTCAACGCCATTGCATTCGGTTCAGCAACATCGGCTTGCTCTGCTTGTTCTAACCAAAGCCGGAGCAGTACGACAGGGTCTAGATCGGTGGTGGCTTCGTTCAACTCGCCCAAGTTGTAGTCCGTGCGCTGCTCAAGATTCATACCTGTAGTCAACCACCTTGTTCCGCCCACCCCTTGGCAGAACCTTGGGCTAACCGGTTTAGGATGCGAATCGTGAAGCTCTCGTGGAGGATCTCTCAACGCCGTCTTGCGAGTTGTGTTGTTAGTGGGAGTTTCATTGCTCTACTGATTAACCCAGCCGCAGCCTCTGCCGAAACAGTTCGCCCCAGCAACTTTGAGTCTGTCATTGGCGAGATCACACCATCAACTAAAGACATCACAGTGAAGGTGCTTGCCGGGGACGCCTACTTGCAGGTCACTGCCGAGCAGGGCACAACTGTCCAGATTCCTGGGTACGACGGTGAGCCCTACCTAAGGATTACTGCTGACGGAAATGTAGAACAAAACCGCCGCTCACCGGCTGTGATTCTGAACTCTTCGCGAAGCTCAATGATGAGCTCCGACACGGGCTCCGACATGGGCGAACCGCTCAGATCAAACCGCTTCCCCGAGGGTGTCAGCAGCAAAGCCGCGCCGGAATTCGTACAAGTAGGTTCCGGAGGCAAAGTCGCTTGGCATGATCACCGGATTCATTGGATGCTCAGTGATCCACCAGCAACTAGTTCTGATCAGGTGGCACAAGACTGGATTGTTCCCATGACAGTTAATGGCGAGGAAGTTACTGTCACCGGTCAACTTCTTTACAGACCCAATGTGTTTCCATGGACTGGAATTCTCGCTGTGCTCATCGCTGCAGTTGCAGCCTGGCTAGCTCGGAGCAGTCAAGCCAGGTTGCTGTTGTTGCTCGCTGCGGGACTCTGCGCTGCGACGCTATCTCTGGGGGCGTTATTTGGAACTGCGCCAACTACGCAGAGCTCACAGCCTGTTCTGCTGACTTGGCTGCCGCTTGGGCTGTCACTGGCGGCAGCGGCCACCATAGTTTTTGCCATCGGTGCGCGCCATCTCTCTAGACAGGTCCGAATGATTATCTTGCCGCTGCTCTCTATTGCTGCCCTTGCGGGTTGGGCCGCACCTCGGCTCGGGCTGTTCTGGATGCCAGTAGTACCGAGCATTTTTGTTGACTTTATTGAGCGTGGCGGAACCGCATTCGTGATTGGAGTCATCGCCGGGGCTAGCCTCGCAATCCTGATTCGGCCGATACCTAGCGAGCTAGTTGGGCTTGTCCACCGACAGCACTGACGAGTCCCATTCCTCAATTCCACCTAAGTCATATACCTGAGTAAATCCTGCTGTTTGCAACATTGCGGATGCGTTCTCGCTACACACAGCAGTCGAGCAATACACCACAGTGGTCAGAGATTTATCTAGCTCAGTCGTTCTAAATTTCCAGGCTGCTTCGTCAGTTGAGTCAATACTCTGAGCGCCAACAAGGTGACCACTCATATATTCCCCCTGCGGTCGAGCGTCGATCACCAAAACCTTCTTGGATGAATCAATCAACGCCCTACCCTGAGCCGAGTTCAACTGTGTTACCTGATCGGCCGAGGCAGCCGGGA
This sequence comes from Microthrixaceae bacterium, assembly GCA_040878245.1. Classification (GTDB taxonomy): domain Bacteria; phylum Actinomycetota; class Acidimicrobiia; order Acidimicrobiales; family Microtrichaceae; genus IMCC26207. The sequence goes on along the minus strand of JBBDMQ010000298.1, from coordinate 1,730 downwards.
CCGCAACTTCCTCTTCTGAAGAACAGCTACCACCCATAGCTACTCCTGCTACGAAAAAGCCGAGCAAAAAACAGGATGTCAGTGAACGTTGCCGAGGTTTCTGCAGAAGCATTTCCAAACAATAGGGGTGCCCGCATTGCGGTCGCGGTCGCGGGCCTGAAGACTGACGCAAGTGACTGCAATCGCACTTCCCGTACTTGAGGTCATGGAACAGCTCTGCACTGCGTTAATGAGCCCCGGCGCAGCAGTGCTGATTGCGCCACCCGGAACAGGAAAGACAACAGGCGTTGCACCTGTACTGCTCGGCCAACCTTGGGCCACAACTGGTCGCATCATTCTTGTGGAGCCACGCCGCATCGCAGCACGAGCAGCAGCCACTCGGATGGCCGAGCTGCATAGCCAGCGAGTTGGAGAGCAATTTGGTTACGCAGTGCGTGGTGAGCGCAAGCTATCTGCTCAAACTCGAGTTGAGGTTCTCACCGAAGGGCTGTTCTTACGAAGGCTTCAAGCAGACCCCGAACTGCCGGGAGTATGCGCTGTGCTGCTTGACGAGTTCCACGAAAGGTCGCTAGACAGCGATTTGCTTCTAGCGCTACTGCTTGATCTGCGCTCCTCTATACGACCCGATCTGCGCCTGCTCGTCATGTCGGCCACACTCGAAGCGAGCCCTGTAGCAACACTGATTGGCGAAGCACCCGTCATTCAAGCTCTCAGCAAGATGTACCCCGTGCAAACTCTCTACCGGCCGGGTTCGGCTCATGACCCACTCGAGGAGCGCGTAGCCGCCGTGGTTGTTGAGGCGCTCCAAAATGACCTTGGAGACATTCTTGTTTTTCTGCCGGGCCGGCCAGAGATCCATCGAGTCAGGCGCATTCTTGAGCGAATCGGTATCAGTGCAAGCCTTGGTAGCAACCCCGGTATCGGCACCACTGTTGTTCGAGAACTGCATGGTTCGCTCTCTCCCGCAGAACAAGAAGAGGTCATAAAGGGTAACGATGATTCACAGCGCAGAGTTGTGCTGTCAACAAGTTTGGCCGAAACCTCAATCACGGTCCCGGGGGTACGCATTGTTGTTGACGCCGGCCGGAGACGGGCAATGCGAACCGACCCGCAATCTGGGCTGCCCGCATTGATTACAACCGCAGTAAGCCAAGCAGGGGCAGATCAGCGCCGCGGTCGAGCAGGGCGAACAGCGCCGGGAGTTGCTTATCGCTTGTGGGCAGAGAACGAACACCGGCATCGATCTACTGCAGATACTCCCGAGATTTTAGATGGGGATCTTGCCCCACTGCTTCTGCAACTCTTGGACTGGGGAGTGGCTGACCCTGCATCTTTGCGTTGGATCGACCCACCAGAGGAACTCAGAGTTGCCCAAGGCAGAGCATTGCTACTGAGCCTCGAAGCCATTGACTCAGAGGGTCGTCTCACTAGTCACGGACGAGAACTAGCTCAGATTGGATTTCACCCAAGATTGGCAGCAGTTGCCCATGCCGGACGTTCCTTGGGGGCAGCCGATCTTGCCGCAGTTGTCGTGGCAGTTTTAGAAACCGCTAGATCGGGTGAGGTTGACCTAGTTGAGCGTGCACGAGAACTATCTGCAGGGATCGGAACCGGTGAGGCCCAGCATGCTGTTACCCAATGGCGCCGAACCCTTGGAGTAGACCGGCACAAGCAGGCAACTAGCTCTGAGCTGCTACCGCCTGATGAGTTTGAGGCGTTAGTCGGCAGGC
>JBBDMQ010000297.1:0-2749 GCA_040878245.1 Microthrixaceae bacterium | reverse complement strand
GGTACCAATGGTGCTTATTTCTGGTCGACTTGCTGCGGAGCGCGTCGAGGAAATAGCTGCCAAAGAAGGCCGCAGATCAGGCCTTTCGCAGCCGGCCCGCAAGTGACCACCCTCGAGGCGAGTTATGCCGAATGCAAGCGGCTGAATCGCAAATCGGGAACCACCTACTACTGGGCAACTCAAGTGTTGCCCTCGGTCAAGCGCCACCATGTGCATGCTTTGTATGGTTTTTGCCGTTACGCCGATGACATCGTCGATGACTTGGGCCCAGCAACTCCAGAGCAGCGCGCAGCTGCTCTTCGTTCGTTCGGAGAGCGCTTCTTTGTTGATCTAACTCGTGGCGACTCTGAGGATCTAGTACTGAAAGCTGTGGTGCATACGGTCAAGGCCTTCACCATTGACCCCGAGCTCTTTCACCGCTTTCTTCATTCCATGACCATGGACCTGAGCGTGGACTCTTACGCAACCTGGGATGACCTCTGCGGGTACATGGACGGCTCGGCCTGCGTGATTGGCGAAATGATGCTTCCAATCTTGGAGCCTGCATCCCCTGCGGCAATCCCGCATGCTCGAGATTTGGGGCTGGCCTTTCAACTCACCAACTTCTTGCGAGATGTGGGTGAAGATTTAGAGAGAGGTCGCGTCTATATCCCCCAAGAAGACCTCGACAAGTTTGGTGCCGACCCACACCTTCGCAGAGTTACCACTGAGTGGCGCAATCTGATGCAGTTCGAAATTGAACGCTCCCGGGAGTTATACCTCTCGGCCGACATTGGTATTGATGAACTCTATGGATCTTCGGCTCGCTCTATTCGAGCTGCACGAATCTTGTACTCAGAAATTTTGGATCATATTGAAGCCAACGACTACGACGTGTTCTCTCGGCGTGCGCGAGTGCCAGTGGGACGCAAGGTTGCAGTGGCTTCCGAAATGATTTTTCCCATTGGGCAGTACTGGCAGGATCACGCTCCAACGCTGCTCCGCCGCAAACCACTGCCGCAGTCAATTCAGCGGCGGTGAGTAGTCCGTTAGCTTGCGAGTTCTGCTGCGACCGGCACAGCGATAGGGTCTCGCGAGGTCGTTGCAGCACGCTCACGAAGTTTTGCCGGAATAACTGGGACCAGCATGCCGTAGGGGGCGTCGTTATACAGGTGATGAATTCTGTGCGCCTCTCGCAAGGGCTCCAACAAGGCAACTTTCTTCGGAAACAGCGCAACACGACGGTGAATATAGAAGTCGTGAATCACCAGGTACGAGATTCCGTAGGCAGTGACCCCAGCGCCAATTGCGATCAAGATGCTCAACTCAGACCGAAGAGCTCCAAGTGCCATGATGGAAATTGTTATCCCCGCAAAGATCACTGGAAAAAAATCATTTGCTTCCCACCCAGTGCTTCCGGGGCGGTGATGACTGCGATGCAGGAAATGGCCAAACCCATGAAACACCAACCGATGTGTCAGCGCAGTAACGGGTTCCATAATGCAGAATGCCGCACAAGCCGCCAATATCACTATCGGAATATTCATTTAGGCCTCATTTTCCGTGATCGGTTCGCTGCCAACTCTGACTGCGTTCTGATTCAGTTCTACCGACTGTTCAGCCCGTCTGCCAAGTTGATCCCAGACCACCATGGTCAGTGTCACCAAAGCAAAGCCAAACCCAAAATCCTCAAGAGGCGAATTAAAGAACACGCGGATACCCGAGAAAATCTCTTCGTTATAATTCACAATTGGAGAGGAACCCTTTGTCAACCATCCGTCGACAAGGACCTGAAAGAACGCCACTATTGCCATCGCAATCCAATAGCTGCTCGAGCCAAAGATTCCTGTTCGAGCAACTGTCATCTCATAGGTGACGACTGCAACTATCGCAATGAGGGTCAACAACGTATAAGCGCCCATTATCGACCTCGGAGTTTTCGAACTGTTTCAAGCGTAAGAAGACCGCAGATTGGGATAACTAAAAAGAACGTCAGTTCTTCAATCGGCAGTGCTCCCGGAAGTTCCCAACCTGTCACAAACCCTGGGGTGTATGTCCAATGATCCCAAGCAATCGCAAAAATATCCTAGACTACAAAGATGGCGACCGGAACAATCATGGTCATCAGCAATCTCCGCGGCTGCCGGTACACACGAGCACCAAGGAGCAGTTCCAAGGGCAGAGTCACAAGAATGCAGAGCCCCATCAAGATGAGGTATTGGTACCGATCCACAGCCACATTCTAGATGCTTCGCAGGTGGTGGTGTTGGTCGACGATCAAGGAAATCCTACTGGCACGATGGACAAACTGGCAGCGCATACTGGGCCCGGTGCACTGCACAGCGCATTCTCTGTCTTTCTCTATGACACTGCTGGGAGAGTGCTACTTCAGAAACGTGCTGCTCAGAAACACCACTTCAGAAATAAGTGGTCGAATACCTGTTGTAGTCACCCACTGCCAGGCGAGTCGGTGACTGACGCAGCTTCACGGCGGCTTTTTGAAGAAGTCGGAATTACAGCCACAGCCGAAGTAGTCGGCAGCTTTATGTATCGAGCTCCAGATGCCGAGAGTGGCTTGATTGAGGTTGAGTTCGACTACGTCTTAATAGGTGAATATGAGGGCGAGGTAGCACCGAACCCAACTGAGGTCTCAGCAGTGAAATGGGTGAATTACGAGGGTTTGCAGGATCAGATCGCTCAAGACCCAGAGGCCTACACACCTTGGCTGAGATTGGCACTCGAACTGATCGAACAAGTTACGCCCTAGGGG
>JBBDMQ010000296.1:0-2750 GCA_040878245.1 Microthrixaceae bacterium | reverse complement strand
TACTTGGGGCCTAGGCCTCAAGTTGTTGCCAGTCAGTGATGATGAAATACGAACAGAGGTGCGCACCGAAGACGGCCGCGAGCTGAGCTTTCAGGAATATTTTGTTCGAGAGCACCATGACGTTGCAGTGAGTCAGATTCGCTTCGCTGGAACTGACTCGGCTGAGGCGGGCCCAGAGGTTCTCTCATCAATTGAGCAAGCAGACCTGGTGGTTATTGCACCCTCCAACCCAGTGGTGTCTATCGATCCTGTCTTAGCAGTTTCAGGAGTGCGCGCCGCTGTCACGGCAGCGCGTCAACGAACTATCGCCATTAGCCCGATTGTTGGCGGAGCGGCACTCAAGGGGCCAGCTGATCGCCTGCTTCGCGAGCTTGGCCATGAGGTATCTGTCGTGGGAGTTGCTCGGTATTACGCCGAGTTTGCATCGACGTTAATGATCGACTCAGTCGATGCCGACTTAGCAAACCAAGTTGAGGCTGCCGGTATGCGTTGTGTCGTGGCACCTACTGTGATGTCCGATAGAGATTCCGCAGCCGAGTTGGCCGCTTGCTGCATCGCAGCCATCCTCCCACGATGACAAGACACAGCACACAAGGCCACAAAATGGAGCATCACCTGCAATGAATGCAATTCAGCTGATTCCGCTCGAGGGGCTGCCCGAAATTGTTCGTGCTAGTGACCTAGCAGCGCTGATCTGCCAAGCAGCCACGGCTGCAGGTGAGCAGATTGCGCATCATGATGTACTTGTTGTGACCCAGAAGATTGTCTCTAAAGCCGAGGGGGCAATGGCTCAGGTCGATCCCGAGGACCCCCTCAGCCATAAGCCTCTTGTAGAACGCGAGTCGGTTCGCATCCTGAGAAGACGTGGCGAATTAATTATCAGCGAGACTCGTCACGGGTTTGTGTGCGCCAACGCTGGGATTGATCTTTCGAATGTGGCCCGTGGAGAAGCAGCGCTGTTGCCAGTTGACCCTGATCGTTCAGCGCGCCGTATTCGCGATGGCATCAAAGGTCTCATTGGCGTAGAAGTGGCAGTCATTATTTCGGACACCTTTGGTCGCCCGTGGCGTCGTGGGGTGACCGACGTTGCCATAGGTGCCGCAGGGATTTTACCAGTACTCGATCTGCGAGGGACCCAAGACTCCTACGGCCGGGAGTTGCAGGTCACCGAGGTAGCAATTGTTGACGAGATTGCAGGAGCAGCAGAACTGGTGATGGGGAAAGCAACCGGCATTCCGGTCGCAATTGTGCGTGGGGTTGACGAATCAGCTTTTCAACTTGGAAAAGCCCGCGTTGGAGTTATTGAGAACCTGATTCGCTCTCCGCAAGAGGACTTGTTTAGATGACTCACTCGTGTTTTTGAGGTTGCGCGGGGTTAGTCGCTGAGTTGACTCACAAAGTCTTCGCCGAACCAGGCAACCGAATCGAGTTGCTGTTCAAGTTCTTCTGGGTTGCCGGGACGGAAGTACCAAGGGCAGACCATTGCCTCGGTAACGCCCATCTTTGCCATATGTTCAAAACCTGCAGCATCAAACACATCAGTACAGAGTGCCTTGATCTCAAACGGCAACTCTGAACGGCCGTATTCTGCACGAAGCTCTACGAGTTTGGGTAGCACCTCGGCTACTTCGGCTGAAGTGTTAGCAACCGATATCCACCCATCTGCTAGGCGGGCAGCACGCTGAAGTCCAGGTTCGGATAACCCACCCACAAAGATGGGGATGGGCTGCGTGGGCACCGGGCGAACCATGAGTCTGCCGAACTCGTAATGCTTCCCGTGATACTCAACAAATTCGCCTGAGCACACCAAGCGAATTATCTCAATCGCCTCGTTCGTCCGAGCCCCGCGAGTGCGCATGTTTTTGCCGAGCCACTCGAACTCCTCTGGGATCCAAGAAAGTCCCACCCCAAGACCAAGGCGCCCGTCGGCAAGAGCACCGATCGAAGACACCGTTTTTGCAACAAGAAGCGGGTCGCGGATTCCGAGTTTGAGCACATTGGTAAAGAACGAAATTCGCTCAGTGACTGCCGCCATTGCCGGTATTGCTACAAACGGGTCAAGAAATGGGGTTTCTGGCGCCCAAAACCGACCACCATCGCTGCTGTAGGGGTACTTGGCCGAGACGGTCTCCGGAAAGAACACAGACTCGGGTACGGCAACGGAGGCATACCCTGCCGCTTCTGCCGCCTGAGCGAGCGGAAGAAAATGATGAGCTGGCAGCATCGGAAGGGCCAAAGAAAATTTCATGCGAGCGTTCCTCCATCTACCTTCAGCACGGTGCCATTTACATGTGCTGCGTCATCAGACCCAAGGTAGGCAATTGCAGAGGCTATCTGCTCAGGGCCTCTCATTTTGTCCAGCGGCATGATGCGGTGCAGAAGCTTTGGATCGGCACCCTCCGGCAGCTGGAACGCTTCTTGTATCGGCGTAAGAATCGACCCTGGCGCAACACAGTTGCATCGGACCCCTAACTTGCCAAACTCAACGGCGATCCCTAACGACATCGCCTGAATCCCACCCTTCGAGGCCGAGTAAGGGCCCGTCCAAGGATGACCACCAAGTGCAGCAGTTGAGGACATGTTGACAATGTTTCCCTGCGATTCAAGAAGATGCGGCAGGGCATCTCTGCACATCAAGAATGTCCCCGTCAGGTTGACCCCAATGATTTTGTTGAAGTCTTCCAAAGTGGTGAGACGGAAGTCTTTGAATTGCAAAATCCCAGCGATATTGCACAGAACATCAAGTCGAC
>JBBDMQ010000295.1:0-2758 GCA_040878245.1 Microthrixaceae bacterium | reverse complement strand
ATGGCCTCGAGGCGCGCCTCTGCGTCGGGAGTTAGGTCAGAGGTAGCAACGAGTACACAGAATCCTTGTGCCCCGCCTCGGCCCACTCGTCCGCGCAACTGATGAAGCTGCGCTATGCCAAATCGGTCTGCATCCAAGATGACCATCACGGTTGAGTTTGGTACATCAACGCCCACTTCAATGACTGTCGTGGCCACCAATACATCTACCGCTCCTTGCCGGAACTGCTCCATCGCCATCTGCTTGTCATCAGCGGGCATACGCCCGTGTAGTAGGGCTAGCCGAAGCGAACTGAGTTCGTTTACCTCAAGCCGTTCGAGAGTTTCTTCTGCCGAGGCCACTTCTAGCTTCTCTGACTCCTCAATAAGCGGGCACACCACATAGCACTGATGACCTTTGGCTACCTGCGAACGAACAAGCTGCCAAGCATCCGCTTCTTCTGATGGTGTTTGAGCCCAGATCGTCTCAATGGGAGTTCGACCAGGCGGAAGCTCGTCAAGCACGGTGACGTCTAAATCTCCATAAACGGTCATTGCTGCAGTTCGGGGAATCGGAGTTGCTGTCATAACGAGGACATCCGGAACAGTTGAATCAGCATTCGCCGAACGAAGTGCAGCTCGCTGCTCAACACCAAAGCGATGCTGCTCATCTATGACTACAGCTCCTAAAGATTTGAATACAACCGAATCTTGGATAAGGGCGTGCGTGCCAATCAAAATATCGGTGCTGCCATCAGCTAACCCAGCTAGCAAGAGTCGACGTTCGGCGGCTCGCGTGCGGTGAGTCAGCAAACCTATCTTGACTGGTCGTGTCCCTAGGAGAGTCTGAGCGGAATCAACAGTCATCTCGCCTATCAGTGCTCGCACAGAGGTTGCATGCTGCTCTGCAAGCACCTCGGTTGGTGCCATCAATGCACCCTGATGCCCGCCCTGAACAGCCGTGAGCAAGGTTGTGACTGCTACAACGGTCTTACCTGAGCCCACATCGCCTTGCAATAATCGATGCATAGGAATTGGGCGAGCAAGGTCTGAGTCGATCTCTGCAATCGCACGCTGCTGAGCCGAAGTGAGTTCGTATGGCAACTCCTGAAGAAAGGAATCAACAAGGCCTGGCGCCACCCCACAAGAGTTCCCAACTTGTTGAACTATCCCAATGGAGTTTCGCTCTAAGTCCCGTTGCCTTTGAACCAGCGACAGCTGAAGTCTCAGTAACTCATCGAAGACCAGTCGGTTGCGCGAAGTGAGCATATGAGCCATCGATTCCGGGGCATGTATCCCATCAAAAGCTGCCTGCCTAGAGACCAACTGATGTGACTCGATCACAGCTTGAGGGACAGGGTCTGCGATACCGCGCTCGGCACAGCGGCGAAGAATTTGTGCAACCCACTCCCCGATCTCCCACGTAGACAGACCAGACTTTTCAGATAACGGGTAGACCGACACAATCCTGCCAGTACGAGTCCCCACAAGATCAACAACTGGGTTTGTCATCTGTCGGCGGCCGTTAAACATTTCGACCTTTCCGAATATCGCAAGCTCCCCTATCGAGGGCCTACTGAGTTGTTGCTCCCGCCAAGCCTGATTGAAAAACGTGCATCGAAGGGTGCCAGTCGAGTCTCGGATGTCTGCCACCACCATCACTTTGCCGTTTCGAGTGCGACGAGAGGATACGGATCCGACTTGGCCCAAGATCAACACATCTTCGCCAAGTGCTGAGGAAGCAATCTGAGCCTCCCGAGTTCTGTCTATGTATCGTCTGGGGTAGTAGGTCAGCAGGTCGAGTAATGACTCGACACCTAACGCCTCAAGTCCCTTGAGTTTCTTTGGTCCGACACCCTGCAATTTGCTCAAGCTCATCTCAGAAAGCTCTGTCAGCGTGATTGCGGCGCTCACGAACTCTCGCTTGCCACACCAATATGCAGGTTCTGTGGTCTTCCCACCTCAAAGATTGACTCAACAGCCTCGCCGGGCAACGTAGTCACTAGTTCGGCTTTCCAAATAGTTCCTATTCCGTTGAAGAAATTGAGTGTTCCGAGTTCATGCCAAGAACTTTCGAGCCAGTTCGCAGATTCAATGCCGCAGCCAGAGTGCGGGAGCACTTCGCAACGGACGACAAACTTGGTGCCTGCTGCCAATACTCGGGGAGCATCGGCGGGTGGTGACGGCAGAGGCTCGTGTGTCACCACACTCGCTAGCGAGTCGAGGAGGAGCAAGAAGCCTGCGGAAGCTGCGTCCACGACTCCTTTTTGCACAAGTCTTGGGTTAAGAGATGGGCCAGTCTCAAGCTCTTGAAGTCCTTGATCTGCAGCTGTAATCAGCACCTCTGCAAGTTCGGCACCTTCGTCTACTGCGCTCAGAGCGGCAGCGGCTGCGGCCGCTACAACCGCTGGCATCTCTCCTGCATATAAGCCATCTTCCTCTGAAGCAAGTAGCTCGGCTGCGACCTCAAGACCAAGGGCCAAGCCCGGGCCGTCAAGGTGGTCCAGGTTGCAGAAAACCTTGGCGAGACCTGAAAAGACAGCAGCTAACGAGTTGCCGGCCGGGCCAGTAGCTGCTTGGGAAGAGCCGCTGCATAACCCTTCGAATACATGCGCCATATCCCGGCTGCCTTCGGCGGCTAGAACTGCAGCGGCCATGGTCCTAGCCAGATCAGTACCGGCCAGATCAGTACCGGCCAGATCGGTACTGGCATCTACAGAGAAAGAATCTTGCTCCTCTTTGACCTCTAACTGATTAAGCGCTGACTCGTGATCGGACAA
>JBBDMQ010000294.1:0-2759 GCA_040878245.1 Microthrixaceae bacterium | reverse complement strand
GGGTCCCTCGCAAGACAAAACGGAGTATTGGGGGGAGTTTTAGTCTTCCTCAGCGGCGTTGGTTTGGGCTCTTTCCCGGATTGCCTCTACTACCGAGGCGTCAGCCAGTGTCGTGGTGTCGCCAAGTTCACGGCCCTCTACAACATCGCGCAACAACCGCCTCATGATTTTACCGGATCGAGTCTTCGGCAGATCCGGCACAATGATGACTGCGCGCGGCCGAGCTATTGCGCCGAGTTTGGTGTCCACATGACGACGGATCTGCTCACGAAGCTCATCATTCGCATCAAAGCTCCCACGCAAAATCACGTACCCTACGATCGCCTGCCCCGTAGTCGGATCGCTGGCGCCAACTACTGCGGCCTCGGCAACAGCTGGGTGATCAACTAATGCAGACTCAACCTCGGTTGTTGAAATTCGATGACCCGAAATATTCATCACGTCATCAACCCGCCCAAGTAGCCACAAATATCCCTGATCGTCGATTTTGGCCCCGTCGCCGGCAAAGTAGCGCCCTGGGAATCGTGACCAATACGTCTCCTTATATCGCTCTGGATCACCCCAGATGCCGCGCAGCATGGCCGGCCAAGGCTGCGAGATAGTGAGGTAACCGCCCCCGACAGTCAGTACCTGCCCGGAATCGTCAACAAGTTCGACGGCGATACCGGGTAGCGCTGCGCAAGCAGAACCGGGTTTAGTGGCAGTGATTCCTGGTAGCGGAGAAATCATGTGTCCTCCGGTCTCGGTTTGCCACCAAGTATCAACAATCGGGCAACGCTCGGACCCAATGTACTTGTGGTACCACATCCAGGCCTCTGGGTTGATTGGCTCACCCACGCTTCCAAGGACCCGCAAAGAACTCAGATCATGGCGTACTGCTTCTTGTTCACCCCACTTCATGAACGTTCGAATTGCAGTTGGGGCCGTATACATCTGAGTCACTTTGTAGCGCTCGACGATGTCCCAGAAGCGATCCTTGGGCCACTGCGCAGGATCAGCCGTGCGTTCAGACTCTCGAGGAGTATCGGGGGTTCCCTCGTACATCACTGAGGTGGCCCCATTGGCTAGTGGGCCATAAACGATGTAGCTGTGCCCGGTTACCCACCCGACGTCGGCCGCACACCAGTACACATCGCTTTCTGGATGAAGATCGAACACCTGCCTATGAGTCCAAGCCGCTTGGGTGAGGTAACCGCCAGTGGTGTGGACAATGCCCTTTGGCTGAGCCGTGGTTCCAGAGGTGTACAAAATGTATAAAATTTGCTCGCTATCGAGATGTGCTGGCGGACATACAGAGTCTGCATCCGACACCAACTCATCCCACCAATGATCTCGGCCCGAGGTCATGTCAACCTCGGTGCCACAACGGTCAACGACTACAACGCTACGCAGTGTGGGGCATGACGGAACAGCCAGATCGAGGTTGTTTTTGAGCGCTGAGGGTTGGCCACGCCGATAGCCGGCATCTGCAGTGATAGCCACAACAGCACCTGCGTCGTTGATTCGATCAATCAGTGAATCGGGGCTAAAGCCTCCGAAAACAAGCGTGTGAATTGCCCCGATTCGGGTGCAGGCAAGCATTGCAATGACGGCCTCAGGAATCATTGGCATGTACAAACAAATCCGGTCATCTCGCTCCACGCCGAGGCCTAACAACACGTTTGCAAACCGCTGTACCTGATCTAATAAATCTGCGTAAGTCAGCGTTCGGCTATCACCGGGCTCACCCTCCCAATACAAGGCAACTTTCTGACCTAACCCAGCCTCGACGTGTCGATCAAGACAGTTATACGAGACATTTAACTTGCCTCCGACAAACCACTTTGCGTTGGGCAGATCCCAGTCCAACGTTGTGGTGAAGTCTTCAAACCAAGTGAGGGAATTTCTTGCTTGCTCTGCCCAAAATGCCTGAGGGTCTTCGGCTGCTGAGGCATAAATACTTGGATCAGACAGATTCGCCTGCGCTACAAACTCTGGCGAGGGCGCAAACAACCGATCTTCGTGAAAGTAGTCCTCAATAGTTGCATTGCTCGGGCTGATTGGGTCCGACATACATTCCTTCACGTCTCGTCGACTGAACAGAGAATGGTAGACGCAACACCTTATTCCTGCCTTGAACACCGAGTAAGCCAAGGAATCAACGCTCGCCTACCCTTGCAGTCGTGAACTTGATCCAGCGGTACCAGATCAACCGACAGAGCTTTCAGTTGCTCGGTCGCAAGCTCAATGACTCACAGGCAGGACTGATGGTGCCTGCAACGCCAGACTGGACGGTGAGTGATGCATTTGCGCACATGGCAGGGGTTGCTGACGACATTCTGGCCGGGCGCCTAGAGGGGGTTGCGACTGACCCATGGACTGCAGCACAGGTTGAGGCTCGGCGTGGTCGTTCGCTGAGTGAGTTGCTCGACGAGTGGGAGTTCAATGCTCCGCTAGTTGAGCAGACGCTCATGCCCATTGCAGATGAAATTGATCCACGACTGGTGATTGATTTATGGACCCATGAACAAGATGTGCGAGGCACCGTCGGGATTGCTGGTGGCGACTGCGACAGCACCTTAGATTGGGTTGTTGAAAGGGCCTTGCAGAGTTGGCAGAACAGCATTGAACGATCGGGTCTATTGCCGATCAGAGTTGAACTACTGAACGTACCGATCGGTGAATCTCAGATAACGCCGAACCAAGCTTCAGAAGTTGCCGGGGGGCAACTTCGCATCGCACCCTATGAAGTAGCCCGAGTGCTCACAGGCCGTCGGAGT
>JBBDMQ010000293.1:0-2769 GCA_040878245.1 Microthrixaceae bacterium | reverse complement strand
GCACCATCCGCCCCCCGCACCCGCCACGGACCAGTCAACCCGGATGTATTTGGTCGGTTATCGACCAAATACATCCGAGTTGGGTCTGAAACAGACACGCAACCGGCTACATCACTTCAGTTGGACAGTAAGCCAACAAATTGATCAAGCGAAGTGCGGTCTGTGAGTGAATCCAAGCTCACCACTTCGCTCGGGGTCGCACCACGCAGCACACGCTTGACGGGTACCTCGACCTTCTTGCCCGACAACGTTCGTGGCACCCCCCAAATCTGCAGAATCTGATCGGGTACATGTCGGGGAGACAATGAGTTGCGCACCTGCGACACCAATTTCTGCCGCAACTCCTCGTCAAGAGAAACTCCAGGGGCCAACACCACAAAGAGCATCAACTGCCCCGAGCCACCAGCTGAGTCCTCAAGGTGGACTACCAAACTGTCAACAATCTCCGCCAATGCTTCAACCACGGCATAGAACTCAGAGGTTCCAAGGCGCACCCCACCACGATTCAACGTTGCATCAGATCGGCCGCTAATCACGCATGAACCACGATCGGTGATTGTTATCCAATCGCCATGAGCCCACACCCCCGGGTACTGCTCGTAATAAGCCGCTTTGAGTCTGCTGCGATCTGGATCGCCAGCGAAAGCCACGGGCATTGACGGCATGGGCGCAGAAATTACTAGCTCACCCTGAACTCCGATAACAGGAAGCGCTCTCTCATCAAAAGCTTGCACTGCTGCACCTAGGTATCGACAAGAGATTTCACCACCCCAGACCTCAACAGATGGGGCTGAGCCCACAACTGCAGTACACACATCGGTTCCGCCGCTCTTTGAACTGAGTTGCACCAAAGGACCGAACTGCTCATGCACCCATTCAAAGCCAGCTAGCGGCAAAGGCGAGCCGGTAGACCCAACAGCGCGCAGCTTTGACAAGTCATGTTCGACCGCAGGGCGAGCACCTCGCGCCCGTTCTGCCATCAGGTATGAGGCGCTGCAACCAAAATACGTTGCCTCGGTCTGAGCAGCCAGCTTCCACAGAGTGGACGGGTCCGGTCGCACAGGGTCTCCATCAAAACAGATCACTTTGCAGCCGATCAGCAACCCAGAAACCAGAAGGTTCCACATCATCCATCCGGTGGTAGAAAACCAAAAAAATGCATCAGTGGGGCCAAGGTCTGAATGCAGCCCAAGTGCCTTCACATGCTCAATGAGCATTCCCCCGTGGCCGTGAACAATCGGTTTCGGTAGCCCCGTCGTGCCGCTCGAGAACAGCACATAGAGCGGGTGATCAAACGCAACTCGGTGGGTGACCAACTCACCCGGTGTACTCAGCAGTTGCTGCCAGGTAGAGACTCCTTGGGCGCCAATGCTCTGCGCGGCGATTACGCCATTCGGGCTAGGCAGCACCACGGTGTGCTCAAGGGAGCTGAGTGCACAGCGAATCTCTTCAAGATCAGCCCTTCGGTCAATCATTTTCTCTCCGTAGCCATATCCCTCAACTGCAAGAAGCAGTTTCGGGTTGAGTTGAGAGAGCCGATCGATGACTGCCTTGACTCCAAACTCAGGCGCGCAGGAGGCCCAGGTTGCCCCCAGTCCAGCACAGGCTAAAAACCCGATAATGGTCTCGGCAAGATTCGGAAGATACGCAGCCACCACATCGCCAACACCCACGCCCAGCTCAATCAATCCCTGCTGACAAGCTGCAACCTGCGAGCGCAACTCGCCACGAGTGAGTACACGCTTCCCCCAAAGCTGAGACTCAGCCTGCACAGCAATCTCATCATCGGCGAACCCAGACCTATGTGCACTCGGACCCCGCAATGCATTCTCTGCGTAGTTCAGCTGTAAGTGCGGAAACCACTTGGCGCCGAACATGTTTTCGCCGGTGAGGACAGGCTGTATATCTCCCTCGGTGATCAGGTCAAAGAACACAAGAATCTGCGTCCAAAACTCTTCAAGATCTGTGACTGACCACCGCCACAAATCTTGGTACTGCGACAGGTCTTGGCCCGTATGTTCACTACACCTTGCAGCAAAGCGGCCCATCTGCGTACTACTCGCAGCATCTGTGAGCGGCTGCCATAACACTCGTGGAGTAGGCGTTCCTAGCGGACTTGCCGAGTCGACATCACTCGCCATTTGTAGCGCCAGTCTGCTTGGAGGTCAGAGCTGATGCCACCTTTGCTGATGCCACCTTTGATGGCAGTGCTCGACCCAATCGTTCGGCCAACCAGCTGTTTATGATCAACAGTTTTTCAAGGCTGATTCCAGTGTCAAACTCCGTACCTGCCAACGCATAAACCAAGTCCTCAGTAGCCAAGTTCCCGGTTGCGTTGCGGCCAGCAAACGGGCAACCGCCAAGTCCCCCAATTGAGGTATCTACAGCCCGGACTCCAACCTGAATAGCGGCCATTGAGTTTGCTAACCCCATGCCGTAGGTGTCGTGAAAATGGACTGCCACGCGCTGTAACGGCAGCAGGTCTGCAACCCGGGAAATCATCTCGGTAACCGTATGCGGAGTCCCAACGCCGATGGTGTCTCCAAGACTGATTTCCTCACAGCCCATGTTGTCTAACGCGGCGACAACTCGCAGAACATTTTCGGTGGGTACAGCACCAGAGAATGGGCAGCCGAGCACGGTCGAGACATAGCCTCGAACAGAAATTCAAAGAAGTCGAGCCTCTGCTGCAACTGCCGCAAACATTTGCATGCTTTCATCAATGCCACGACCAAGATTCGATTGGCTGAACTGCTCGCTAGCCGCACC
>JBBDMQ010000292.1:0-15434 GCA_040878245.1 Microthrixaceae bacterium | reverse complement strand
CTCTCGTTTCGGACCCCACCCGCCGAACATCCACGGTGTATCGCTGGTCGGGCATCAATTTTCAGACAGCAATTGTGAATGACTGGGCTCGATGGAATTACTCCGGGCTTGAAGGCAAAGATGCCTATCCCGAGTTTGTAGGAATTATGGACATGATGGACAAAGTTTCCACCGAAAACGGATGCGGCAGAGCTTTTTGGGAGTATGACAGCGGGCTGAATCGTCATGGAACAACGATGGCTTTGATGTTGCTGCCCTACTACACAGACGGCTGCGTCGGCTCTATGGAAGGTCTGTATTTCGAAGCCTCCTCAACTACCCCTTTCCACTTTCTGACTCAGTCTGAGCTGTCAACTTCGCCTTCCAGAGCTCAACGAGAACTGCCCTACAGCAGTTTCAATATCAACCAAGGTGTTTCACACCTTCAGATGCTTGGGGTCAAGTACTACATGGCCACAACTGATGCAGCGATTGCAGCTGCAAAAACCGAGCCGCGCCTTACTCAGGTTGCCAACGAAACCTTTACCTATTCAGACCTTGGCGGAAACCCGCTCAGCGAAAACTGGGCGGTGTTCGAAGTAGCAAACTCAGAGCTAGTGGTGCCGCTGAAATACGATCCTGTTGTTGTCACTGATGCAGATGATCACATTGATGGCTGGGTGTACGCCAAAGAGAGATTGCCGCAAACCGAGGCCCAAATTCAGGCAGCGGTGTCAGGGTCGAAATCGGCCGGGCCTGCTGTGACTTGGTTCAACGACCCAACAAAATGGGATGTGCTTCTGGCGACCTCTGGCCCCGATGACTGGCCGCGAGCAACTGCTGCACAGGCCTCAACTCAGAAGCAACGCAACGCTCCCGTCAACGTGAGCAAGATCGTTACCACTCAGGATTCAATTGAGTTTGATGTAGACAAAGTCGGGGTGCCAGTACTAGTCAAAATCTCGTACTTCCCTAATTGGCATGCAGATGGCGCAACCGGTCCGTATCGAGTCAGCCCTAACTTTATGGTGGTGGTGCCCACAGAGAAGCATGTGTCTTTGGGGTTTGGATATAGCAAGTATGACCTGCTCGGTTGGTTGGCAACGTTTGCTGGACTATTCGGTTTGGCAGGACTTGCAGTGCTCGACCATCGTCGCCGACTTCTCGATGAGGCAGACACAGATTCTCCGGCAGTTTTTGTTGAGGAACCAGAACAAGATTCATTCACTTCAGATGCCGATCTGAATGATGCCGATCTGAATGATGCCGATCTGGGTGATGCCGGTGCTCGCTCCCCCTTGGCAACCTAGGGCCTGCAACTTTGGACCTGCTTCGACGTTTCGCGCTAGTTGGCCTCATTGCAACTTCTATTGACCTACTTTCGCTGCTCGTTTTCAGAGAGGTTGTAGGACTACCGATCTGGCTCGCAGACTCGCTAGCAGTGGCACTTGCAACAGCCGTGTCTTGGGTTTTGCATGGGTTGGTGTCGTTTCCAGACGATCCATCTCGACGCTGGTATAAACGCCCCGCCGAATACTTGCGCGCCTCGGCGTTATCGCTGATTGCGGATGTCTTGCTGCTGTCCTTGCTCTATCTACTCCTGCGACCGGAGTGGTGGGGGGCATTACTAGTCATCAAACTGCCAGCGCTAATGGCAGCTTTCCTAGTTCGTCTGATCACTTACCGAGAAGCAATGTTTGTGACGGTTCGACAGGATCAGCAGGCCCCTCACCCCAGAGCAGCGGCCCAAGCTCAAATGCGTTTGTCTGTAGTGGTACCTGCATTCGGCGAAGCCGATCGCATTGCAAACTCAGTCCAACGGATTCGCTCGGCTCTGGCTGAAGTAGATCGCCACGGCGGGTTACAGATAGTGGTTGTCGATGATGGGTCCCTAGATGACACTGCTGCCGAAGCCGAGCGCGCCGGAGCTGATTTGGTACTAAAACAAAAAGTTAATGCCGGCAAGGGTTCGGCTGTGCGCGCAGGGGTGCTAGCAGCTTCGGGGCAGGTGGTTGCATTTACCGACGCAGACCTTTCTTATGCACCCGAGCAAATCTTGCAACTGTTATACGGGGTTGAGCAGGGCTGGGATGTTGTTGTAGGAAGCCGGCAACATGTTGACACTCAGACAGTTGTCAAAGCAGGAAGACTGCGTGAAGTGGGGGGTCGCATTATTAACGTGCTGACGGGCCTCGTTCTGCTTGGGCGCTATCGGGACACTCAGTGCGGCCTCAAGGCTATGCGTAGCGACGTTGGCCGGCTGATATTTTCGCAGGCGAAAATCAACGGCTTCGCTTTTGATGTCGAGGTATTTGCGCTTGTGGAGCGCTACCGGTTGACCCTTCACGAAGTACCCGTCGAAGTTGAAAATTCTGAGCGATCAACCGTCAGTGTGGCAAGAGACGCTTTCCGATTGGTGAGGGATCTGTTTCGAATCCGCCGTTGGGGTCGACTTGGGCAGTACGAGGCTGACCCCGCCGAGTTTCTAGCCGGCCCCGCCCAGGGCAGTGCCTAACGACTGCAGTGCCTAACGACTGCAGTGCCTAACGACTGCAGTTGGTCTGCTTATAGACCCTACGTGGCGTGCCTCAGAGGCGTCTCAGAGCCATGCGTCTGACAACTAGGCTAGCTATCCGTGACATCTCTAGAAAACATCTTCAAGGCCTACGACGTTCGTGGGCTAGTCCCCGAACAATTTGACGCCACTATTGCTCATGCCGTCGGAGTGGGGTTTGCTCAGTTCGTCATCAGCGAGGCCTCTTCCTCGCAACCCGTCACCAAAGTGCTCGTTGCAAGAGACATGAGGCCTTCGGGGGTTGACTTGGTAGCGCAATTCGCTCTCGGGGTGCAGAGTCAGGGCCTCGACGTCGTCGATCTAGGGTTGGGCTCAACTGACTTGTTGTACTTCGCCGCAGGAAGCCTTGATTCGCCCGGAGCGATGTTCACAGCCTCACATAACCCGGCGCAGTACAACGGCATAAAGTTTTGCAAGTCTGGTGCTCGGCCAGTGGGCGAGGACTCTGGTTTGAGCCAGATTCGACAGGTCGCAGAGGCAGTGATCGCTGGGCAAATCCCTGCAAGCAACGGAACTGGTTCATGCTCGCAGCAGGACCTGCTCTCGGCGTTTGCTGACCATGTTCGCTCCTTTGTAGACACCGCTACCTTGGCGCCGATCAAAATAGTTGCGGATACAGCCAATGGCATGGGAGGCCTTATCCTTCCCGCAGTATTCGACTCCTTGCCGTTTGATGTTGAGATTATGTACGGCGAACTCGACGGCACGTTCCCAAATCACCCTGCAGACCCGATTCAGCCCGAAAATCAAGCAGACCTTCGAGCTCGTGTACTCGAGGTTGGAGCGGATATTGGTTTGGCATTCGATGGCGACGCTGATCGTGTGTTTCTGGTGGACGAACTGGGCATTGGCCTATCTGGGTCAACCACGACAGCCATCATCGCTGCGGGAATTCTTGATAGGCACCCCGGCGAAACCGTGATCCACAATCTGATCTGCTCAAAGACCGTGCCTGAGGTAGTAATTGAGCACGGTGGAACTCCCATTCGAACCAGGGTCGGCCACTCGTTCATTAAAGAGGTCATGGCAGAGACCGGAGCAATCTTTGGTGGCGAGCACTCTGCTCACTACTACTTCAGAGATAACTTTCGGGCCGATTCTGGAATCATTGCTGCCATGGTCATCCTCGAACAGCTCTCGGTATCGGGGCAAAAGTTGTCTCAGCTTCGTGCACCATTTGAGCGCTACGCAGACTCGGGAGAGATCAACACCAAAGTGTCAGACACAAAGGTTGTCATTGACCGAGTTGCATCCCATTATGCAACTGCATCCCAAGACCGCATGGACGGCCTGACCGTCGACTGTGGCGACTGGTGGTTTAACCTTCGGGCATCCAATACAGAGCCGCTCTTACGCCTCAACCTTGAGGCAGCTAGCGCCTCTGCCTGCGCTGAGCGAGTATCTGAAGTGCAACAAGTAATGGCCGACTGACCTTGGCGGCCCTACTGTATGCAGGCTTTGTAATGTAACCACGAGTCCGATCTGCAGTCATCCAAAGAACGCCATCTAACTGCGCAAGGAGCAAACAACATGAGTACTGCCGAACACCTTGATCCCCGATTGCTTGAAATTCTGGCTTGTCCTCAAGATAAAGGACCGCTTTTATATTTCGCAGATGAGCAGTTGCTCTTTAACCCTCGGTTGAACCAGTCCTACCCAGTTCGAGATGGTATTCCCGTCATGTTGATAGACCAGGCATCGGCAGTTGACAAAGCCGAGTCAGAGCGTTTGTCGGCGAAGGCAGCATCAGAAGGCATTGAGCCAACATTCGCCGAATAGGTTTGTTGGTCCGCATAAGACGGGTCAAACCCCAGTTGCGCCTGTTGAAGCCCGACGTCAAGGAAGCGGTCTGAATGATTGAACCACTAGACACCCTTGGAATGTTTCAGGCAGCGTACCGAATGCCTGAGCAGTGCTTGGGCGCTGTTGAACGCACCGATTTGATGACAGTTTTGCCAATGGCGCAGGGAATCTCCTCGGTGCTCATTGTTGGCATGGGTAGCAGCGGTCTAGCGGGAAACGTTGTATCCGCTGTTGCTGGACCAAGTTGCCCAGTACCAATTCTGGTTTCAAAGAATTATGAGTGCCCCGAGTTTGTCGGGCCCAATACTTTGGTCATTGCTGTGTCGTTCTCTGGAGCGACCGAAGAGACTCTTGAAGCGGTACAACAGGCAGCAAAGGTTGGAGCTCGTCTAATTGTGCTAACCGCTGGTGGGCAACTTGAGCAGATCGCCCAGGAATGGGGTGCTCCGGTCATCTCGCTTGATGCCAGCATTCCGACTTCTCGAGCTGCGATTGGTGCGGTTTCAATTCCACCGTTGCTGCTCCTTGAGCAGCTTGGCTTGTTTGACGGGGCTCGCGCTCAAGTAGAGGCAATGATCTCGCAAATGTCTCAGCGGCGCGATGTGCTGTTTGCTGAGGGTAATCAGGCGTACAAGTTGGCTCAACGCATTGGCCGCACGCTGCCTATCGTTTATGGCGGTGGAGCACTCGGAGAAACTGCAGCTTGGCGGTGGAAGGGCCAGTTCAACGAAAACCCCAAGGTTGCTTCGTTCGCTCAGAGCATCCCTGAACTGACTCATAACGAGATCTGTGGTTGGGCGCAGCACGGTGATGTCACCCGCCAAGTCTTTTCAATGGTCCTGCTTCGCCACGATTTTGAGCACCCGCAGGTACAGCGCCGCTTCGAATTGGTTGCCGAAATTTGCGAAGAGATTGTCTCTGGCGTGTACTCCGTGAAAGCACAAGGAGAGGGCCGGCTAGCGCAACTCTTCGACCTCATGCTCTCTGGAGACTTGGTCTCGCTGCATCTCGCAGCGCTTGAGGGGATTGATCCGGGCCCAGTGCCAATCCTCGACGAGATCAAAGCTCGCCTGCGCTAGCGCTGCCCCAAAACAGTCTTTAGCGCTGCCCCAAAACTGCGCTAGCGCTGCCCCAAAACAATCTTTGGCGCCGATTATCTACGGTTTCCGCAGGTAACCGGCGCCAAAGAAGTTTGCGCTGTATTCGTGTTAGGCAGAGATCAGCTTGCGCAGCCGTCCTCAATGATGATTGGTGGGATTCCTGCGCTTGCTGAGCCGCACGGATCAGTGCTGAAGGCGTACCATTTGCCATTCTTCGACTCAAGGATGAACTTGGTACTTCCGTCGCTCAAGGTGCCGGCGGCGTAACCGCCCGAGCACACATAGCTGCCGATCGACTCACCTTCGGCTGGTAACGCAGTAAGTAGAGCTGCAGCTGTACACGCAGCAGTTCCGCCAGAGGCAGCTGTGGTAGTTGTGCCCGGCTTTGTGGTGGTGGTTGATGCAACACACACTGTCTTGCCCTCTGCAGCTGCCTTCTTCAAAGCAGCGTCAGTCTTTGCTCCGTATTGACCGTCAGCGTTAAGCCCGTCAGCCGTCTGGAAGGCCAAGATTGCAGCGTCGGTGCGTGGGCCAAACTTGCCGTCTACTGCGCCGGAGTGACAGCCCACGTCAAAGAGATCTTGTTGAACTTCCTTGTCGAACCTAATGGTTTCTGCGAGTTGAGCGGCGGCGGCAGCAGCAGCGTCAACTGTGGTGGGGGTTGCCTCTGTAGTCGTTGTAGAGGTCGTGGTGGTGTCTTCGCTGCTGCTCGAGGAGCAGCCGCCGGCTACAAGCACAAGGCTTACTGTGAACGCTAGAAGCGCAATTGGCTTGAATGACATTGGGGAGTAACTCCTTTGTTAACTGGAACCATCGTTGGGCCCAAGATTCCCATGGTTGCAGATAGAACTCACCGGATGGTGGCAATTCCTAAGATTGAGAAAGGTGTTTGCCAACTGGTGACATTTATGTGTTTTGTTGGAAGGTCAGTGTTCTCACTGAAGCCTCTCGAGCGATATC
The DNA here is from genome assembly GCA_040878245.1 of Microthrixaceae bacterium. GTDB lineage: Bacteria > Actinomycetota > Acidimicrobiia > Acidimicrobiales > Microtrichaceae > IMCC26207. The sequence continues at coordinate 9,017 of JBBDMQ010000292.1, read as the reverse complement.
GGCTATCCTTATCACTCTGCTAAGGCTGAAAACTTTTGGAGTCAGACGACCCCAGCCTGAAGCACCCCTATCCGTCACATAGTTGCGCGCCCAAGACTTTTGAAGAGCAGAGGTGCGTTGGAGGAAAAATGAGCTTCACCGACTTTAAGGTTGCCGATCTATCCCTAGCACCACTTGGTCGCAAGCAGATTGAGCTTGCAGAAGTGGAGATGCCAGGTTTGATGGCAATCCGCGCAGAATATGCTGATGCTCAACCTCTGGCCGGGGCAAGAATCACTGGTTCGCTACACATGACTGTGCAGACGGCAGTTCTGATTGAAACTCTGACAGTTCTTGGGGCAGAAGTGCGCTGGTGTAGCTGCAATATTTTCTCAACTCAAGATGAAGCTGCCGCTGCAGTAGTCGTTGGTCCCGAGGGCACGGTGGACAACCCTTCTGGTGTTCCAGTGTATGCCTGGAAGGGCGAAACTCTTGAGGAGTACTGGTGGTGTACCGAGCAGGTACTCGCATGGGGCGGCGAGTCTGGCGGCCCCAACATGATCTTGGATGATGGTGGAGACGCCACAATGCTGGTTCATAAGGGAACTCAGTTCGAAGCTGCAGCACAGGTTCCTGCCGACTCAGAGGAGGACTCCGAGGAATGGCTTGTCGTATTGGCAACTTTACGCCGCACTCTGAGCGAAGATCCGCAGCGATGGACTCGCGTTGGCCAAGGCATCATGGGAGTGACTGAAGAGACCACCACTGGTGTGCACCGCCTGTATCAGATGCTCGAGTCAAAGGAACTTCTGTTCCCCGCAATCAATGTGAATGACTCAACAACAAAGTCTAAGTTCGACAACCTGTACGGCTGCCGTCATTCCCTGATCGATGGCCTGAACCGATCAACCGATGTCATGATCGGTGGCAAGACTGCCGTTGTCTGCGGTTTCGGAGATGTTGGTAAAGGCTGTGCACAATCACTTCGCGGTCAAGGTGCCCGAGTGATAGTCACAGAAATTGATCCAATCTGTGCGTTGCAGGCAGCCATGGAGGGCTATCAGGTTCTGCGCATTGAAGATGTACTCGACACTGCCGATATTTTCATCACGACTACCGGCAACAAAGACATCATCACTGCAGAGCACATGGGCCGTATGAAGCACAACGCCATTGTTGGAAACATCGGGCATTTCGATAACGAAATCGACATGGCCGGACTTTTCCGACAGAGCGACGTGCAGCGAATCACGATCAAACCGCAGCTTGATGAGTTTGTGTTTCCAGACGGTCATTCTGTACTGATTCTGGCCGAGGGGCGACTTCTGAACTTGGGCTGTGCCACTGGCCATCCGAGTTTTGTTATGAGCTGTTCATTCGCAAATCAGGTTCTTGCACAAATCGAGCTCTTTACCAAACTGCAGGATTACCCGCTGGGTGTGTATGTATTGCCTAAGCAACTCGATGAGATGGTCGCTCGTTTCCATCTGGATGCCCTCGGGGTTCGACTGACGAAGCTCAGTAATGAGCAGTCCTCCTACTTGGGAATCCCCGTTGAGGGTCCTTATAAGCCAGAGAGCTACCGCTACTAATCTGCAGGCTTCAGTCTTTGGGCGGCGATGCGATAGTAGAGATCTTGCCGCCGAACCAAGGTGCAAACTGTTCGAGTGCCGGGCCAGAAAAGTGCAGTCCATCGGGACGGTCGGATTCGGCCTGCTCGCTTGGGCGGGTATCAACCCAAGTTTGAACGTCAATAGTGTTGATACCCAGATTTGCGGCACTTGCTGCTGCATCTTCGCGCCATCTCTGCAACCAGGCCGGATCGCAGATGCTGTTTGTAGCTTGGCCTTGGCAGTAGAACGCACCTCGTGGCAACAACGTTGCTGGGAGAACCCAGACCACCTTGGCGCCGGCAGATCCAACGAGTTGCATGGCAGTTGTCATTTGGGCTTGCCGTGCGGTGCTGGCCTCGGCTGAAAGATAATCGGGCCCTTCATCTCCGCTGCTACCGGCTGCAGCGCGCTGGTAGATGACGACAACCTCGGGCGAGATCTGCGCCACCGCTTCTGGCCAGGCGATGAGGTAGTCGGAGCAGTTTTCGAGCGGTGCTGCCACGCCGCATCCGAACTCGGTTCTATCCCAGACCTCAAGGCGCTCTTGACCCAATCGGCGAAGTCCATTGACTGCACCGCGACCAGTACTGTCACCCACAATCAAGACTCGTATTGGTCGAGTTCCACAGATCACCGCTGCCGTTGGGTCTGCAGCAGAATCTACGGTGCCGATGTCGAACTCTGTTGATTGATCTGAGAATGTTGGGGTGGGCGCAGTTACAGGAGGCGGGGGACAGGTAGTACTTGTGGTTGTTGTCGGGTCTGGGAGTCGCACCGAGTCCTGCGCCGAGAGTTCAGTTGCCGTCAGCTTGGTAGATCCAGTGGCAAATAGGAGTGCAATGACGAGAACGGTAAATCCTCCGAGCCATGCAACGCGACGCGGTCGACGATTCTGCGCCCAGGAATGCGCCCTGCGAAGTGGCTCTTCAATGAAGCGAAGCGAGATCGAAGACAATCCAAGCGAGACGACCACAGTTATGAGAGCGACTGCGGCTAACGGAAGTTCTGGGGCACGCTCTTGCACGAAGACCTGCACGGGCCAAGACCACAGGTAGAGCGAATAGGAGCGCACTCCGACCCACTGCAGCGGAGTCCAAGACATTGCCGAAGCAACTGCGCCCGTCCGACAAGCAGACACCACTAACGCTACTGAGCACGCGACTGCTAGCAGGAGCCCGCCAGCATAGGTTTCGACAACTTCGGGGGAGATCCCAAACATCAGTGCAGCGAGCACTACTGCTGCAACAGCAGCAACTGCCGTGAGCCTTTTGCTCGCAGCTAGGACGGGGCGGCCGAAGAGCGCGGCAGCAGTTGCACAACCAATAAGCAGACCTCCGGCGCGTGTATCGGTCCCAAAGTAGATTCGAGAAAGTGACCCAGCGCCGCTCAGAGCAAGGTAGGCAGCCCAGCAAAAAGATGTCAGGCCGAGAACAGCAGCCAGAGCTGCTACAACAACTTGGGGCTGAACCCATCGCCACCTATGTGCCAGCCTTTTTGACAACCCAACAACCATGATGAGTGTCACAGGCCAAAGGACGTAAAACTGTTCCTCGATTGAGAGCGACCACGCATGACGCAATGGTGAAGGATTGGCCGCCCAATAGGGAGTTCCCTGCGCAATCAGATGCCAGTTTTGCCACCACGTCATCGTTGCAATACCGCTGATAGCAATTCCTGAAGTCGTTGCAAAGGCAATAAGTACTGCAATGACCATGATGGTTACCGCAGGAGTGAGTCTGGTAAACCTTCTGGTCCACCACTGACCGAGTTCTTTATGGTTTGTCGGCGTGGACCTGAGGAGCAGCGTGGTGATCAAGAACCCGCTCAGCACAAAGAACACGTCAACGCCAAGAAACCCCCCGGGTAAATAACCAAGGTGGTAGGCAATCACTGACAGAACCGCAACGCCACGAAGCCCCGTGATGCCAGAGAAGTGTGGTGACGCCGATGTCAATGCAGTGACTCCTTTCGGTAGGCAACAAAAATCTCAGACCCACAGCTACAACATAATGATCCTAGGTTGGTGTCATACAGTAGGAGTCAGCAGAATCACTCAGTCAGTTGGCGGGCTGCCAAGCATGAGTCCCACACAGATCATCAAATTGAGAAGGAGTACGTCATGGATCAGTTCGAAGGCAAGGTTGCAGTGGTAACCGGGGCAGCTAGCGGTATTGGACGGGCGCTAGCAGCGGCGTTTGCCGATGTTGGTATGAAGATAGTTCTCGCCGATATTGAAGTAGACGCTCTAGAAGCGGCTGCTGAAGAACTTCGTGTCAGCGGTGCTGACGTATTTGCAGTGACTGCCGATGTGGCACAAGCAGCCGACGTTGCCCGCATTGGCACCGCAGCCATGGATGTGTTCGGTGCTTTGCATGTTGCTTGCAATAACGCTGGCGTCTCAGGTGGTGGGTTGTCTTGGGAGATTGATCTAGAGACCTGGCGTTGGATTCTTGACGTTGATCTCTGGGGAGTAATCCATGGGGTGCACACCTTTACGCCGCTCATCATTGCGAGCGGCGGCGGGCACATTGTGAACACGGCATCTATGGCGGGGCTAACCTCAAACCCCGGTATGGGTCCTTACAACGTTGCCAAACATGGTGTTGTGACGCTCTCAGAGACTCTGTCTGTTGAGTTGCAAATGACCCACCCCGAGGTTGGAGTCAGTGTGCTCTGCCCGGGTTGGGTGCGAACCAAAATCAACGAGTCGGAGCGTAACCGCCCCGCCCAGATTGGCGCTGTAGAAGTCGAAGAGGTCGACGCTGGTCTGCTGGCCATGAAAGAAATGGTGAACACCTGGATTGCCGAGGGATTACAGCCAGCACACGTTGCTTCGCTGGTCGTTGAAGCAATGCGGGAGAACCGGTTTTATGTACTTACCCACCCCGAGTGGCAGGGCATGATTCAGGATCGAGTTGATCGCATGCTCTCAGGCGAAAATCCTTGGACCAACCTGCCAGGTAACTAACCTGAGTTTGGATCTGTGCCACACAAGATCTGTGCCACACAAGATCTGTTCTACACAGTGACGGCCAAAGTGAGTCCCTGAATAGTCTGTGCCCCTGACTCAAGAAGAGCGTCTGCAGCAGCGCAGAGAGTGGACCCTGTAGTCCGGACATCGTCGACGAGAATTACTCGCTCGGGTGCTGGCCGAATGGCGACAAAGCGAGGTCCAACAAGGCGCTCCGCTCGGCTTTGACCTGTCTGGGCTTTCCCAGGAAGGCGTAACAAGAGTCGAGAGGACCTCAGTCCGAGCGAATACGCAACAGATCTCGCAAGAAGCTCGGATTGATCAAACCCTCGTTGAGTTTTTCTGAGTGCAGAGGTGGGTGCCCAAGTCACCGATGTTGTGTTGGCCGTTGAGTTTTTAGGCCGCTCAATAAGTTGTGCCATTGCAAACCCGAGCAACCCCACCGCATCTCGGTGATTGTGAAACTTGAGTGCCGCTACTAGGTCCTGAGTCGCCCCGGTGTAGCTCAGAAGAGAGTCGCAGGTGGCAAAACCCGGTGGTGTAGCGAGCTCAGTTGCTGGCGGTAGCGAAGATATACAGGCAGAACAGAGCCCCGTTCCCTGTTGACGGCAGAGAACGCAGTGTCGAGGGAAGACGAGGGAAAACAGAAATGAGAGCAAAGGTTGCTCGCTAAGGATGGTGAGCTGTGCTCGGTGACTTGGTAGGGGACGAGTTGACATGAAACTCAGGCTAAAGAGGGTAGAGCAGTAACTGGCATCAACTCTCGGGGGAGTTCGCCCCGGGGTATTCATAGTCTCGCTTCAGATTTGTGGTTCGTCGCTCAGGTGCAGGTCCTCCCTCAGCCGCCGGTAGTATCAATCAAGTGGGACTCCTCGACAAAGTATTGCGCACCGGTGAAGGCAAGAAGATCAAGGCATTGGCAGGTCTTGTGCCAGAGATTGGCGCACTTGAGCCAGAATACGAGGCGCTGTCCGACGCTGCCCTGCAAGCGAAAACGGTTGAGTTTCGTGGCCGGCTCGATCGCGGCGAGGACCTTGATGATTTACTGATCGAGACGTTTGCCGTGGCCCGAGAAGCTTCTCGCAGAGTGACTGGTCAGCGCCACTATGACGTTCAGATGATGGGTGGCGCAGCCCTGCACTTTGGCTGGGTGGCCGAGATGAAAACTGGCGAAGGTAAGACTTTGGTGTCAACCCTGCCCGTCTACCTTGATGGGCTGGCGGGCAAGGGTGTTCATATCATCACCGTGAACGAGTATCTGGCCAAACGAGATGCGCAGTCCATGGGCAAGATTCATAATTTTCTAGGTCTCACCGTTGGCATGATTTTGCCTGGTGAAAACGACCAAGCAGTGAAGCGCCACAATTACGCATGCGATGTCACCTATGGCACTAATAACGAGTTCGGCTTTGATTATCTGCGTGACAACATGGCACTCTCGCTTGAAGAGAAGGTGCAACGTGGGCACTCATTTGCCATCGTGGATGAGGTCGACTCCATTCTGATTGACGAGGCAAGAACCCCCCTCATCATTTCGGGTCGTGTTAGCGATGCAGCAAAGCTTTATTACAAGTTCGCTCAAATTGCTCGCTCGCTCAATAGAGATGTGGACTACGAGGTTGACGAAGAGAAGAAGGTGGTCTTCCCGCTTCCTGAGGGAATTGATCGTGTAGAAAAATCTCTTGGTGTCGACAACTTGTACGACGATGTATCGAACAGCTTGGTCCATCAGTTGCAGGTTTCGATCAAAGCAAAAGAGCTCTACCGCAAAGATCGCGACTACTTGATTTCTGACGGGGAAGTAAAGATCGTTGACGAGTTCACTGGCCGTGTGCTCGAGGGCCGACGCTGGTCCGAAGGCCTTCATCAAGCAGTCGAAGCCAAGGAAGGCGTCAAGATAAAGGAAGAAAATCAGACTCTAGCCACGGTCACCCTGCAGAATTATTTCCGTATGTACGACAAACTCGCTGGCATGACAGGGACTGCTGTCACCGAGGCCGCTGAGTTCATGGGTACCTACAACTTGCAGGTGGTGCCAATTCCGACCCATCGTCCGATGGTTCGCCTTGATGAACGTGACGTTATTTACCGCACCGAGGCCGCAAAGTTTGCTTCGGCAGTAGAAGACATTGCAGTGCGCACAGAAAAAGGCCAGCCGATTCTTGTGGGCACGGTTTCGGTTGAGAAGTCCGAGCGTTTGGCCCGAGAACTCGAAAAGCGCGGTATTCGCCACGAGGTACTCAACGCAAAACAGCACACTCGTGAGGCCGAGATTGTTACCCAAGCCGGCAGAGTTGGTGCCGTCACCGTTGCTACCAACATGGCTGGTCGAGGGGTAGATATTCTGCTGGGCGGGAATCCCGAGGGCCTTGCTCTGAAAGATGTTAACGCCGAAGGTCTGGAGCTTGACTCAGAGGAGGGTCAAGCTCGATACGCCGAACTGCTCGAGAAGCACAAAGGCGAATGCGCCGCTGATGGCGAGCGCGTGCGTGCTCTTGGCGGACTCTACGTGCTCGGAACCGAACGACACGAGAGTAGAAGAATCGACAACCAACTGCGTGGCCGCTCGGGTCGGCAAGGGGACCCAGGCGAGAGCCAGTTCTACTTGTCGCTCGAAGATGACCTGATGCGGTTTTTTGCAACCGGCGCCATCGAGTGGGTCATGGGTAAAGGTTGGGATGACGAGATTCCTATTGAGGCAAAGATGGTTTCAAAGGCCATCGAAAAAGCTCAGAACACTGTTGAAGCGCGCAACGGAGAAATCCGTAAGAACGTGCTGAAGTATGACGAGGTCATGAATGAGCAGCGCAAGGTTGTATACCGCCGGCGTGACGAGGTCCTTGATGGAGTCGACCTGCGTGAGGAGACACTTCAGGCCCTAGCCGAAGCGGTAGACGCCTTGTTGCACACCCATTGCTCGGCGGACTATTCCGAAGAATGGGACCTTGTGTCACTCGTTGCCGATGCCATGTCATATTGGCCAACTGTCCTTGATGTTGAGTCTCTAGCGGCAGCTACTAGTAGCGATCAGGTCTATGACATCTTGATGGCTGATGCGACGCACCATTACGAAGGCCGTGAGCAAGAGCTCGGCCATGACACCATGCGGCAAATTGAGCGGCAGGTCATGCTCAAAATTATTGATGCTCGCTGGCGTGATCACCTGAAAGAGATGGATTACCTGCAAGAAGGAATCAACCTGCGAGCGCTTGGCCAAAAGGATCCGCTGAGCGAGTGGCAGCGTGAGGGTTACGACATGTTTGGCCAACTGATGGCTACGGTCGATCGTGAGTATGTGCAGTACGTCATGCACGTGCAGGTCGTGCAAGAAGAGGCGCCAAAGATCAAGCCCATCGGCAACTTCAGCTACACCGCTCCGGACGACCCTGCCACAGCCCAAACCGCTGGACCGGCAGCAGCATTAGAAACCAACTCTCGAGTGTTGGCCGAGGGCGGCAGCCAAGCTCCAGAGACTGAACCCGCCGCCCAACAACCAGTGGTCAAGACTGACTGGGAGCGAACCCCAAGAAATGCTCCCTGCCCATGTGGTAGCGGCAAGAAGTACAAGGTTTGCCACGGCGCCTGATTGATGCTCGATTTTTCTTCGCAGATTGCTGCGCTTCGAACCAGGCTGTCTGAAACGCAGGACTATTTGCGTATTGCAGACCTGCGACACCGTCAGCCGCAGCTAGAGACAGAGCTTGGCCGACCGGACCTGTGGGATGACGCTGCCGCTGCTCAGATATTGCAGCGGGAGTTTGCCGAGATGTCTGATGATCTTCAATTGTTTGACTCTCTTCAATCTCGGGTTGCCGACTTGGCGACCCTGCACGAACTTGCTCGTGAGGAAGACGATGAGAGCCTTGAGCCTGAGCTCACCCAAGAGGTGAAGGCTTTAGAGCGTGACTTTGCAGCGCTCGAACTTCGTGCCCTCTTTACCGGGGAGTACGACGAGCGCGATGCCATAGTCGACGTGAATTCCGGTGCTGGGGGAGTAGAGGCACAGGACTGGGCCGAGATGCTGCTCCGTATGTATCTGCGCTGGGCAGAGAGACGTGGCTTCGCCGCAGAAATTGAATCGCTGAATGAGGGAGGCGAGGCTGGTATCTCTTCGGCCACGTTTGTGGTGAAAGGTCGAAACGCCTATGGCCTACTGAGGTCTGAGCACGGGGTCCATCGACTTGTTCGCATTTCACCGTTTGACAACAACGCTCGACGTCAAACCAGCTTTGCCTCGGTCAAGGTCACGCCATTTATTGAAGATGTTGATTCAGAGATCGAGATCGACGATAAAGATCTGCGCATTGATGTATACCGGTCCTCCGGTGCGGGTGGGCAGCATGTCAACGTGACCGACTCGGCAGTAAGAATCACACACTTGCCAACTGGTGTGGTGACCTCACGTCAGAACGAGCGTTCTCAGCATCAGAATAAGGATCGGGCAATGAAAACTC
>JBBDMQ010000291.1:0-2801 GCA_040878245.1 Microthrixaceae bacterium | reverse complement strand
CGCTGCGTTGCCAACGGTCATACTATGAAGGGTCGTGCTGGTCTCTGTAGTCATCCCGTGTTTCAATTCGTTAAAATATCTTCCGGATACTTTGCATGCTGTCCTAGCTCAAGAGTTGCCAGTAAGTCTTCAGCATCAGTTTGAGGTGATCTTGGTTGATGATGGCGGCTCGGATGATCTGAAAGCGTGGGTAGAGCAGCAGGGGGACGATCGGGTCCGGCTGGTTCGTCAGGAAAATGCTGGGGTGTCTGCGGCGCGCAACTTGGGGATTGCAGCCTGCACTGGCGAATTTGTTGCGTTCTGCGATTCCGATGACATGTGGAACCCCCACGCAATGGCCGATCTGTATAACTGCTTCCTGAAGGACCCCAGGATTGGTTTGGCCTACGGCTTCTATGAGGTAGTTGATGCGTCTGGCACCTCGACTGGCCGCATACGCAAGTCTGCTGTCCAAGGTGATGGCTGGGAGCTATTCCTCACATCAAACCCAGTGGGTGCATCTGGAGTGATGGTGCGCAGCAAAGTCTTTGAGCAGGTCGGTGTGTTTGCAGAAAACCGTGACCGGTTTAAAGTCGATGTCGAGGATTGGGAACTCTGGATTCGGATTGCAGCCTTGTGGCGAGTGGCACTGACACCCACTGTGGTGGTTCGCTATCGCCGACATGAGGGAAATTCCTCAACCGATCTTGATTCACTCGATGCCGCATATCGCAACATGATTGATGTGGTCTTTGCAGATGTCGATGCTCGCCGGGCTTCGCTTCGACCACTTGCCGAGGGAAATGTGGCAATGATTTTGGCTTGGCAATCGCTGAATGATGCCCAAGACCCCATACGGGCTCTTCGGTATTTGCGTCAAGCTTCTGCTGCAGCACCTGAACTTGGCCGCACTGTTGAGTACTGGCGGCTGCGAACGGCCACAGCAGCGCTGCGGGCAACTGGCACTAGCGGGTATCAGTTCCTGCGGTCTGCGAACGGGTTGAAATTACGGCTCACTCGCCGCCGGAGTCATCAGGGCGGTTGAGTTTGCGGGCTTATGTAGGCCCCCTTGAACCGAGAACTCAAAGAATACTCTCAGGACCATCAACAAACTTGATGCAATGACACTCAAGTTTGTTAACATGAGTGCGTTGCGATTGGGAAACCAAAGGAATACCCCGTAGATTAGGCGCAGCGAACTCATAGAGGAGCATAAACATATGGCTAAAGCAGTCGGAATCGATCTAGGAACAACCAACTCAGTTGTCAGCGTGCTTGAGGCTGGCGAGGCTGTGGTAATCCCCAACGCCGAAGGGGCTCGCACTACTCCTTCAGTAGTGGCCTTTGCGAAAGACGGAGAAGTGCTCGTTGGTGAAGTTGCCAAGCGGCAAGCTGTGACCAATGCAGACCGCACTATTCGTTCAGTCAAGCGCCATATGGGCACGAACTGGACAGTAGACATTGACGGCAAGAAGTACACCTCTCAAGAGATTTCTGCTCGCACGCTCATGAAGCTCAAAAGAGACGCCGAGGCTTACCTAGGTGACTCGGTTACCCAGGCCGTCATCACAGTGCCTGCTTACTTTGACGATGCCCAGCGCACCGCAACCAAAGAAGCTGGTCAGATTGCCGGACTTGAGGTTCTGCGCATTATCAACGAGCCAACGGCCGCTGCACTCGCTTACGGCATGGAGAAAGAGGACGAGGACCAAACCATTTTGGTATTTGATCTTGGTGGCGGAACCTTCGATGTTTCGGTGCTCGAGATTGGCGACGGCGTGTTTGAGGTCAAGTCAACTCACGGTGACACAAGCCTTGGCGGTGACGACTGGGACCAGAGGATTATCGACTGGCTGGTGGACTCCTTCAAAGGTGACCACGGTGTAGACCTCAGTAAAGACAAGATGGCCATTCAGCGTCTGCGCGAGGCTGCCGAAAAGGCCAAGATTGAGCTCTCACAGGTTGCTCAAACCCAAATCAATCTGCCGTTCATCACTGCCACAGACGCTGGGCCACTTCATTTGGACTACACGCTTCCGCGTGCCAAGTTCCAAGAACTCACTCAAGACCTGATTCAGCGCTGCAAGGTTGCTTTCGACCACGCCATCAAAGATGCCGGTCTGACCACAGCAGAGGTCGACCACGTCATCATGGTTGGCGGCTCTACTCGCATGCCCGCCGTGCAGGAGCTTGTGAAGGAACTCACCGGAAACGAACCCCATAAGGGAGTGAACCCAGACGAGGTTGTTGCGATGGGTGCAGCAATCCAAGCTGGTGTTCTGAAAGGCGATGTTAAAGACGTTCTACTACTTGACGTGACGCCATTGTCGCTTGGCATCGAAACCAAGGGTGGCGTGATGACAAAGCTGATTGAGCGCAATACCACCATCCCGACGCGTCGCACCGAGACCTTTACTACGGCGGAAGACAATCAGCCATCAGTAGAGATCCACGTTATTCAGGGTGAGCGTGAAATGGCCGATTTCAATAAGACGCTGGGCAAGTTCCAGTTAGTTGACTTGCCTCCGGCACCTCGTGGAGTTCCGCAAATTGAGGTGACGTTCGACATTGATGCAAACGGCATCGTGAATGTTGCAGCCAAGGACCGAGCTACCTCTAAAGAGCAGTCCATAACAATCACGGGGCAATCATCACTATCGAAGGATCAAATCGATCAGATGGTGCGCGATGCCGAATCGCATGCAGACGAGGATCGCTCCCGTCGTGAGGAGGCTGACGCTCGAAATCGCGCAGAGACTCTTTTGTACCAGACCGAAAAACTGCTCGCTGATCAAGGCGAGAAGGTTCCGCAGGACCAAAAG
>JBBDMQ010000290.1:0-2801 GCA_040878245.1 Microthrixaceae bacterium | reverse complement strand
GGGAGGTGGCCTGGGTCACTCGCTTTATGGCTACTGAGTTCACCGGTACAGGTGCTGTCGTAGAACTAGGTCCGTTTCTGGGCGACATCACCGTTGGGATTGTGAAAGGGCTCAAGCAGAACTCAACTGTGAACTCCGCAACGATTGACTCCTACGACATATTTGTTTTCGAAGATATCGAAACCCGCACAGCCGAGCTGCCACTGAAGGGAAGGTTCCATAACGGCGAGTCATTTTTGCCCCTTTTCAAGACTCGTTTAGGTGAGAACCAAAACTTAGTGACTCCTCATCAAGGCGACGTCTCAGACGAAAATTGGCTGCCGAGTCGGCCTATCGAGTTTCTGTTTAACGATGTTGCAAAGAGTTGGGATATCTGGAACCACCTGAAAACTACTTTTTACCGGGCACTTCAAGTTGAGGGCACGGTAGTGGAGCAGGACTGGGCTCATGCCTGCACTCCTTGGCTGCACTTGTGGCATTACCGATACCGCGAGTACTTCGAGTCACAAGATCAAGTCCCGCATTCCGGGTCAGTTCCGTTTCGACTTGTCAGAGAACTACCTGATGAGGCCTTTGATGCAGATCAACTCTCTGACTACACAGAACAAGATGTTTCAGATGCATTTGACTGGGCGGCGGGGTTGGTTGACTCGGTCCGAAGCGGAAATGTGCGCGGCGCGTACGTTCATCTCTACACGCTTCACGGAGATCTGGATCGAGCAACACAGTTATGTATTCAGGAACTTGTCGGAGTCTCTACTGACAATGAGCTTGTTCAGGTTGCGTTACCTGAACTTGCCCGACGCATGAGCGCTCGATCCACGGAATGAACTGCTGAGCGAGAGACTGAGAACAACCCTGAGCAGTCGGATACCGCAGGGTCTGTGCGTCCCCAAGTTCAATACTTGATACCTACCCCAGTCAGCCTGAGTTGCAAAGGTTCACTGTCTGTTGCACTGCAAGTGCTAGCTGAAGTGTGGTCCCAAACTCGGGATCATTTGCAACTGGAAGTTGCCTCAGGAAAGGCCTAGCTGAGTCGACTTCGAATGATGCTGACTGAGCTGGTATCTGATCTGCCACACTCATCAGGCGTGCCCGAAGCGCAGACTGATCAGGTGGCATCTGCTCTGCCAGGGCAAAGAGAAATTTCTGAGCAAGTTCGACAAGTTGATCACGTTCAGTGGATTCGGTGGCCCTGAGCGCTCCTAGCTGAAAGGACCAAGTCCCAAGCTCGCAAGGATTGAGAATCGCATTGTCCAGAGATTGCTGAGCTGCAGCAATCATCTGAGCCGCAGTCGGGGCAAGTTTTACTGGCGGGACTGCTGCAGCTTTCTCTTTGGGTTGGCCAACTCGAGGTGCGTTCACCATGGGAGCTAGCTCGGCCCAGATTCGCTCTGCAACAATTCTTGCACCCTCTTCGTTTGTATGGCCGCCATCGATGAAGACATCTTCACGGCTCTCTAGGGCATCACTTATGTTGATGGTCGGCTCGGAGATATTCTCATTGGCCCAAATCTCGGCTTCACCGGCCATAACCGGCTGCCACAAAAAGATAGGAACCACTCCGTAATCCTCTGCAAGATGGGTAGTCATTGCACGCCCACGCCCATAAACATCAAGTGCCCGTTCCGCATCAACCTGTGACTTGACATAGTTCTGACCAACCCCCGTACTTTGTAAACCGGCGTCTTGTGAATTGCTAGCGGTTGTACTTGGTTCGTTATCGCTGTTTGAGTCGCTCTGGCTTGGCCGGGCCTCAGAAGCACCAGCAGGCGTATCGAACTGCTGCTTGGCTACTCGGACAAACTTTTGGATAGCCGAGTTACGGAGGTAAGAGGCCCAAGCCAGTTGTGCCCCAGATGGTGGTGCTTGGGCTTGCGTCTCAGGGGCAAACTCCGAATCGATACCACCGCTACCACCAAGGACTTCGGCATACTGATCGGCAAGGGTGTGGGTTGGCACTCCCTTGGCCCCCAGCGTCTGCGCATTAATTTCATTTGCCCCGTCATAAAAAAGAGCGACATCGGGTGCTGGTTCCGAAGCAAGAAGTTGTTCAAAGAGAATCATCTCTTGAAAGTGAGTCCAGCCCCGCTGGCCATAGTTCACTACTCGTATTGGAGTTCCCGCATCTTGGGCTAAACGCGCCAAGTAGGAAGCAATCGTGTAGTCGTCTCGTTGGCCTTCACCCCAAGTTGTTGAACCGCCAAACATCCACACCACAGGAGCATCCCCTGAAAGGTTCTTGGGAGCGTAGGTTGCCCGGGACCAACCTTCGATATTGACGTATGTTCCTTCAAATTTTTTCGGTCGAGACTCTGTAAATGGCCAATATGAGGATGGAGTCGTCTGAATTTCTCGGAAGTAGTCATCGGCCCAGGGGTAGGCCATCATTGCAGGCAAATTCGACCGAGGATCCGCCATCGTATTTGTGTTTCCAGTGAAGTTCACGCGATCAACTACCTGGGCCACGGCCGAACCAGTCCCGGAAACTCGGCTCCAACCCAAACCAACACCCAAGTCAGCTAGTAACAACAAGGTGACAGCACCTACAGACAAAGTGACTGTTCGGGCAAGGCCGTGTAGTCCTCCTTTGCGCTGAGTATGCACAGCTGAGGTGTGTCCTCGTTCAAGTCCGTAAGTTGCAGAAGCTAATGCATCTGAGTCGGCCGAGCTTGCTGCTGGTTGCCATGCGTTGCCCTGAAGGCGGCGGGGAGTCAGCGGATCGCGCCTAAATAGGAGGCTTATCCAACCGGCTAGAACGAGCAGAGCGCCGACCAGCAGGCTTGCTAGCAGTCCAACAC
>JBBDMQ010000289.1:0-15576 GCA_040878245.1 Microthrixaceae bacterium | reverse complement strand
CCAAAGCACAGTCGAATACGCACTCTTGTTGTTAGGCGCAGCAGCGATTGCTCTGCTGCTTGTTGCTTGGGTTACCAAGACAGACCTGATCGGTCGGCTATTTGACACGGTGGTTGGGCGAATTTTGAACCAAGCCCAATGAGACCTTCGGATCGGGGTCAATCAACTGTTGAACTTGCTCTGATTATCCCGGTGGTCGTTCTGCTCATATTGCTGTGTGTTCAAGCAGCGTTGGTTTTGCGTGATCGCCTATTTGTTGTTCATGCTGCTCGTACGGCAGCCCGAGCAGTCATTGTTGAGCCAAACCAAAACGCAGCAGAGTCGGCTCTGCGTAGCCAAGGCCCCCCAATCTCTTTGGCAACGGTCACAGTGAGCGGTGGAAGCAGAGGTGGTTCTTTAGCAACAGTGGTAGTTCGGTTGCCCGCTACTCAGGTACCCATCGTGGGCAGAGTGGTGGCTTCTACCGTTCTTGAGCAGCGACTCGTGGTGATGGTCGAGGGTGCTAACTAATCCAACAGATTTATTCAGCAGTCTTATTGAGCAGTCTTATTGAGCAGTCTCATTCAGCACTGCTTGAAGAAGCCGACCTGCTGCTTCTTTGTCGAGCGGTTCGTTCCCGTTGCCACATTTGGGCGACTGAACACAGCTTGGGCATCCCTCCAGACACGGACAACTCTGTAGTACCTCTAGGGTGGCCGATAAGTGCGAATCTGCTACTCCAAATGCCAGTTCCGCTACTCCAGCGCCACCTGGATAGGCATCGTGAATCACCACTGTTGGCAAGTTTGTTTCGGATAGCCACTCAGTAGAGACACCTCCCACATCCCAGCGATCACAGATAGTGAATAACGGAAGGATGCCGATAGCGGCGTGCTCAGCGGCGTGAAGCGCCCCGGGCAGGTCAGGAGGGTTGAGTTGAGCAGCGGCGATCACAGACTCAGGGAACGTGTACCACACGGCCCGGGTCTGAAGTGTCACTGCCGGCAACTCAAGAACATCTCGAGAGACAACCTGATGGGTTGCAATACGTTGAGTCTGAAATCCCGT
Source organism: Microthrixaceae bacterium (assembly GCA_040878245.1). Lineage (GTDB taxonomy): Bacteria > Actinomycetota > Acidimicrobiia > Acidimicrobiales > Microtrichaceae > IMCC26207. The sequence goes on along the minus strand of JBBDMQ010000289.1, from coordinate 14,529 downwards.
GACCTGAGAGGTGACTTCTACCGAACCTAGGTGCAATGAGGAGGAGCCAACGCGCCGTTGATCGTCAACTTTCAGTAGGGAGATACTAATACTTGAGCGCGCTTGGGTATAGGTGTCGTCATCTGAAGGAACAACCAAAGCCGACCGTGCGGCAAGGTCAAGTTCAGTCACCCTCCAAGCTGAACCCTGATGTAGATATATCGCACCCTCGTGAATCACTTCATAGGCACGTGCTGAATCCACGGTTCCGATCATCTGCCCGGCTTGGGTCATGATCCGAAACTCGCCCCGAGAAGCCGACCGCAACCCAATAGTTGGTGCGGGAGATCCTCTGCCCGACCAGTGCACCTTTTGCTCGTCGCCCTGTGAGGTGACGACCGCTCTATCCTCAATAACGAGTTGGCGAATTCCCTCATCAAGTTGCGTTGGCCAATACGCGGCATCCTCTCGAGACAGCGGTAATTCGAAAGCTGCGCAACCCAAATGTGGAACAAAGACATAGGGGTTATCAAGGTTGATTACTGCAGGCTCTGCAACCCGTGCAAAAAGCTCCTCGGGGTGGCGCATCATCCATTGATCGAGCTGGTTCTCTGCTGCGATGAGCACAGCGAGAGATCCGAGTTGCTCACGTCCGCTTCTTCCGAGTTGCTGACGAAACGAGGCGATGGTGCCGGGGAAGCCACACAAAACAACAGCATCAAGGCCGCCAATGTTGATGCCGAGCTCAAGAGCGTTGGTGGCAACCACCCCAAGGAGTTGACCACTCAGAAGTTCGGCCTCAATCTCACGGCGTTCATGCGGCAAGTAGCCCGCTCGGTACGAGCGAACTCGCTCTGAGAGTGGGTCTGGTAGTAGCTCGCGAAGCCCAGTTGCGACTACTTCAGTGCCTCGCCGAGATCCGCAAAAAACAAGAGTCCGAAGTCCGGCTGTAATGAGTTCAGAGGCCACAAGAGCAGCCTCTGTGTTGATAGACCAGCGGTCTCCATCGGTTACCTCTGCTGGATTCCATAGGGCTATTGATCGTTGGCCTGAAGGCGATGCATCCTGCTGTACTACCGAGACCTTTTGACCGCACAGCGATGAGGCAAGTTCGGCCGGGTGGCCGATAGTGGCGGAGCTAAAAATGAAGGTGGGTTCCTCCCCTCCATAAAAACGAATCAGGCGCCTGAGCCTGCGCAAAATTTGAGATACATGGGTGCCGAACACCCCCCGCAGAGTGTGTAGCTCATCGACCACCACAAACTTGAGTGACTGCAAATACTTTGCCCATCTTCGGTGGTTAGCCAGGATTGTTTGATGCACCATCTCTGGATTAGTGAGCAACACGTTTGCGTGGTCCCGAACCCATGAACGCTCCTGAGGGGAGCAATCTCCGTCGTAGGCCGCAGCAGTCAAGCCTGGTACCTGCCATGCGGTGAGTGACAACAATTGATCACGAGCTAGCGCCTTGGTGGGATAAATCATAAGTGCGGTCGAGCCGCTTAGTACCGACTCAGCAATTGGAACCTGATAACACAAGGACTTGCCAGATGCTGTCCCGGTGGCCACCACCAAGGATTCGCCTGCTCGAGCTAGTGAGATTGCTTGAGCCTGATGTGACCAAAACTGCGAATGCGGTAAATGGCTCAAAAGTTCTTCGGGCAGCGGAGGCTGAACTGCTTCAAAGCCTGCACTTCGAGGCGGAATCTGCTCAATATGAACGAGCCGAGCATCCTGAGCCAACCGATTGAGAACTTGTGTGATCTTGGTGGCGGGGTCGGTCATCGGCTACTCGACAGGTGGACTATTTGCGGTATTTGGCAAGTTCGGTACGCGCAACTTGTCGGCGGTGGACTTCATCTGGTCCATCTGCAAAACGCAGGGTGCGCAACCCTGCGTACATCCGAGCGAGCGGAAAATCATCCGATACGCCGCCACCACCGTGGGCCTGAATCGCTCGATCAACAACGCGAAGCGCCATAGTGGGAGCAGCCACCTTGATTGCCGAAATCTCTATAGCGGCACCTTTAGCCCCAACCGTATCCATCAGCCATGCTGCTTTGAGCGTCAGTAGCCGGACTTGCTCAATTTCTATTCGGGAGTCCGCAATCCATTCGCGCACCACTCCTTGATCAGAGATCGGGCCACCAAAAGCCACCCTCTGCGTCACGCGTTCACACATGAGTTCCAAGGCCCGTTCTGCAACTCCCACACAGCGCATGCAGTGATGAATGCGGCCGGGACCGAGGCGGGCTTGCGCAATGGCAAAGCCGCTGCCCTCTTGGCCGATCAGATTACTGACAGGCACTCGAGCATTATCAAAGTTGAGCTCGGAATGGCCCTCTCGGTCTTGGTAGCCAAACACGGGTAAGTCACGAACCTTGGTCACCCCTGGGGTATCCATGGGTACAAGAATCATTGACTGTTGCAGATGCCGCGGAGCCGAAGGGTCTGTCTTGCCCATCACGATCATGACCTTGCAACGACCTGAGGCTGCTCCAGAGATCCACCACTTTCGGCCATTCAGCACGTACTCGTCACCATCTCTATTAATACTGAGTTCGATGTTTGTGGCGTCAGAGGAGGCAACCTCTGGTTCAGTCATGGCGAATGAAGATCTGATTTCTCCGTTGAGGAGCGGCACGAGCCATTCGTCTTTTTGTTCCTGTGTGCCAAAGAGCGTCAGTACTTCCATGTTGCCTGTATCTGGCGCTGCGCAATTCATTGCCTCGGGGGTGAGGTGCATGGAGCGGCCCGACAGTTCGGCAATGTGGGCGTAATCCAGGTTGCTCACTGGGTCTGGCGTCCACTCAGTTGTATGGGGCATGAACAAGTTCCATAACCCCCGAGATCTTGCCGAGGATTTAAGATCCTCAATGATCTGTGGGTGACCATGAGGGTCTCCAAGTTCATGCATCTGAGACTCGTAGACCGACTCGGCGGGCGTGACCTCGGCATCGACAAATTCCTGCAATTTTGCAAGTAGTTCTTGGCCACGAGGACTTGGTTCAAAACTCATAGTTGCCAACCTAGCTTGCTCAGGCCAGAAAGTTATTTTGCCAAGTTGTTTGACATCTGGGCCAGCACTCTCTTAGCTGTGGAGCGTGGGAACCCCCTTAGTCATCGTCGAGTCACCAGCCAAAGCTCGTACTATTGCGAGCTTTCTAGGTGACAAATATCAGGTCGAATCATCGATTGGCCACATTAGAGATTTGCCCAGAAATGCGGCGGATGTCCCTAAGGAATACAAGGGGCAGCCTTGGGCGCGACTTGGTGTAGATACCGAAAACCACTTCAAGCCCCTCTACATAGTCAACTCAGAGAAGCGGGATCATGTTCGCCATCTGAAAGCCATGCTGAAAGATGCAGACGAACTTTACTTAGCAACGGATGAGGATCGAGAAGGTGAGGCAATTGCTTGGCATCTTCTCGAGGTGCTGAACCCTCAGGTGCCAGTCAAGCGGATGGTGTTTCACGAGATCACGCCGCAGGCTATTCGTCACGCCCTAGAAAACCCTCGTGAGCTTGACCGGCGTCTAGTGGATGCTCAGGAGTGCCGGCGAATCTTGGATCGTCTGTACGGCTATGAAGTTTCGCCGGTGTTATGGAAGAAGATCATGCCGCGCTTGTCGGCAGGTCGTGTTCAGTCTGTTGCAACTCGAGTAGTTGTTCAGCGTGAACGCGAACGCATGGCGTTCCGCTCGGCAAGCTGGTGGGATCTTCAGGCCACCTTCCGTCATAACGACGCATCTCAAGATCAAACACAGTTTCCTGGCACGTTGATTGAATTTGCCGGAGACCGACTCGCAACTGGCAAGGACTTTGATCAAAACGGACACCTCTCTGAGAGCGCAGACAAAAATGCGGTGCTGCTTGATGAGGCCACTGCGCTGGCTGTGCGCGCTGCTTTGACGGCTCAGCCGGTACAGGTGAGGTCAGTTGAGCGCAAGCCTTATACCCGCAAACCTTCAGCTCCGTTCATGACCTCCACATTGCAACAAGAGGCGGGTCGAAAGCTGCGGATGTCTTCTGCTCAGACCATGTCTACGGCTCAGCGCTTGTATGAAAACGGCTTTATAACCTACATGCGAACCGATTCCTCCTCGTTATCTGAAACTGCTGTCAACGCCGCTCGTACCCAGATCCTCGAAAAGTTTGGTCAGCCCTATCTGCCAGATTCACCGAGGCGTTATGCAAATAAGGTAAAGAATGCTCAAGAGGCTCACGAGGCAATCCGTCCAGCAGGCGACAGTTTTAGGACCCCAGAGCAAGTTGCTCAGCAACTCAACGGTGCCGAGTTAAGGCTCTACGAGTTGATCTGGCAACGCACCATTGCTTCGCAGATGAACGACGCCCGAGGAGAATCGGTGCAAGTTCGTTTGGTTAGTCTCACCGCAGATCAAAAAGAAGCTGTATTTTCAGCTTCTGGTCGGACAATTCAGTTTCCAGGTTTCTTGCGCGCTTATGTCGAAGGATCTGATGACCCTGATGAGGCCCTCGAGGACCAAGAAAAGGTGCTTCCAGAAATGTCTGTAGGCAATGCGATTGCCACAGATGAACTTGAAGCAAATGGTCACCAGACCCAGCCTCCTGCTCGCTTTACTGAGGCCTCGCTAGTGAAACGGCTAGAGGAACTCGGAGTGGGTAGACCTTCTACTTATGCCTCGATTATTTCTACAGTGCAAGATCGTGGCTATGTTTGGAAAAAAGCCTCGGCCTTGGTGCCAAGCTTTACTGCCTTTGCAGTGGTCACGCTCCTTGAACAGCACTTCCCAACCTTGGTTGACTTTGCGTTTACTGCGCGCATGGAAGAGGAACTCGATGACATTGCTTCGGGATCTGCTGATATGGAGCCGTGGCTCGCTAAATTCTATTTCGGTGTTGATAGCAGCACCGGAGAGGTCAGTTCGGCGGGGCTGAAGCAACTTGTTGAGAGCAACCTAGGCGATATTGATGCACGTGAGATCAACTCAATACCCCTAGGCGTTGGCCCGGACGGGGTCAAGATTGTTGCTCGAGTTGGGCGGTTTGGCCCCTACTTAGAGCGTGGTGAGGGAGAGAATAATCAGCGGGCGAGTATTCCTGAGGATATTCCGCCAGATGAACTTACGGTGGAGTACGCCATTGAATTACTCGAGGCACCCTCGGGGGATCGAATTCTTGGTCAACACCCAGAAACTGGTCTAGATGTTCAGCTAAAAGCAGGTCGGTTTGGGCCGTATGTGCAAGAGGGTGTTCACGATGATGACACCGGTTTTAAGCCGCGCACAGCAAGCTTGTTTAGCAGCATGGACCCATCCACGGTCACACTAGAAGAGGTCATACCCTTGCTTTCGTTGCCAAGGGAGGTGGGCATTGACCCCGCAGACGGTGAGATGATTTTCTCTCTCAATGGGAAGTTTGGTCCTTATCTAAAAAAGGGATCAGATAGCCGTTCGATCGAGTCCGAGTCGCAAATTCTGACAATCACGCTTGAGGAGTCGCTCAAGGTATTCGCAGAGCCGAAGCGCAGGCGTGGTCAGGGTGTGGCCAAGCCGCCTCTGCGGGAAATGGGTAATGACCCAGATTCAGACAAACCGATTCTGATCAAAGATGGCCGTTTCGGCCCCTACGTCACTGATGGTGAAACAAATGCAAGCCTTCGAAAAGGTGACTCTGTCGAGGATCTCACGATGGAGCGTGCACTTGAGTTAATGGAAGATCGTCGTGCCCGTGGGCCGGCAAAGAAAAAAGCACCGGCAAAGAAAAAAGCGACCGCCAAAAAGAAAGCACCGGCAAAGAAGAAGGCTCCTGCTAAAAAAGCCACTGCTAAAAAAGCCGCTGCAAAGAAGACTGCAGCAAAGAAAGTTGCGGGAGCGGGAATCACTCCAGCCAAAGTCGCTGCAGCAGCCCAAAAACCGGCTGACCCGGCTGAGGGCTTCTAAGGCGGTGCCATCTTCTGCTGTTGCTCGCGGTCGTTTCATTGTGTTCGAAGGCGGCGAAGGCTCAGGAAAATCCACTCAAGCTGAACTCCTTGCTGCGCGCCTCGGGGCGGTACTGACCCGAGAGCCCGGCGGAACAGAGATCGGGCTGCAGATTCGTTCGATGCTTCTGGCATCATCGGAAAATGGGCTGGCCGATCGAGCCGAGGCTCTACTGATGGCTGCCGATCGTGCGCAGCATGTGGAGCAGTTCATCGAGCCCGAACTTGTTGCGGGTCGCGATGTTGTATGTGATCGTTTTATAGGATCCTCGGTCGCGTATCAGGGGTATGGGCGGGGCCTTGATACCGATATGGTTCGAGCGATTTCTGGTTGGGCATCGGGTGGCTTATGGCCCAATCTCACCATCTTGTTAACTGTCCCCGAGCAGGTTGCGTTTGAACGAACGGGCGGCGCTCGTGATCGAATCGAAGCAGCTGGTCTGGAGTTTCACCGCAGAGTGGCAGCTGGCTTCCGGGCACAAGCCGAAGAAGAGCCGGAGTACTGGATATGCGTTGACGGTGAGGGAACAACTGCCGAGGTTGAGCAGCGCGTACTTGATGCCGTTTCTGAGATGCTGGGCGATTCATTGTGACTCAAGCAACCCGGACTGACTTGTGGGATCAGGTTGTTGGGCAACAAGATGCCGTGAAGTGCTTACAGGCTGCAGTGGAGTCTCCGGTTCACGCGTACCTATTGCTTGGACCGGACGGATCTGGAACTCGGGAGGCAGCTCGAGCATTTGCTGCCGATCTTTTGAGCACTGGACTCGAGGAGGATCAGTCTGAGCGGGCTCGGCACCTTGCTGGTGCAGAGGCACATCCGGCAATGATTGTTGTAGAGCGCGACGGTGCCGCAATAGATGCGAAGCAATCGCGTGAGGTGGTGAAGCGGGCTTCGCTTGCGCCGGCTGAGGGCCAGCGACAAGTCATTGTGTTAGTGGACTTTCATCTTGTAGGCGACGCTGCAGCAATTTTACTGAAGAGCATCGAGGAGCCACCAGAGTCAACAGTGTTTGTGATTCTGGCGGAGGAACTCCCGCCGCACTTGGCCACCATTGCTTCTAGATGCGTCAAGATTGATTTTTCGGCAGTACCCATGCAGTTGCTGCTTGATCGTTTGATCCTTGAGGGAATCACGCCGGAGACTGCCGAACTCGCGGCGCGTGGTGCGGGTGGAAGCTTGTCTCGTGGACGACTCTTGGCTCGTGACCCAGCCGTTGGGGCTCGTCGCAACGCCTGGTATCGGGCGCCTGCTCAACTTGATGGCACCGGGTCGACGGCGTGTGCTCTCGCCGATGAATTGTTGGCCATGGTGGACGGAGTGATGGAACCTCTGCAGGAGCAACAGGCCGAAGAGCTTGCTGCGTATCAAGCCAGCTTCGAGCTTGTTGGCGGCAAGCTCTTGAAAGGCGACTTAAAGAAGATGGAAGATCGCCATAAGCGGGAGCAGCGGCGGGTTCGAACCGATGAGCTACGCGCCGGTCTTGGCGTATTACTTTCGCATTATCGCGATTGTGCTGTGAGCGATCCAGCTAGCGCAGATGAGTTTGCTGCTGCAGCTGATGAGGTCCAGTCACTCTGCAACAGCCTGGTGTTTAACCCTCGAGAAGCTCTGGCTTTGCAAGCAATGTTTGTGTCGTTACCTCGGCTGCATTCACGAGGTGAAGCCTCCTCATCGAATGGATCGGGACTTTCGGCGTCTGAGTAAAGCAGAGTCAGAGCCTGAGCAGAGCAGAAGGCGCATGGGTTTGGGCAAGCTAGGACCGAGATGATTTTGATTTTCGTTGTTGGAGTTCTTGGCCACGGCAGTATGCTCACTAGCTGCGTACCTTGGTGCGTGACCGCCCGGGTAGCTCAGTCGGTAGAGCAGCTCACTCGTAATGAGCAGGTCAGGAGTTCAATTCTCCTCTCGGGCTCTAATTATCCGGACAATCTGAAACTACGCAGCAGAGCTCAGGCTGAACATACCAGCAGCCCCCTGCCAAGCCTCTGCTCCCGGGCTGACTTTTATCGCTCTAGGGCTACGGCGATCGCTTGGAGGGCAAAGGCGACGACTTTATCGTCGTGCATAAGTACACCTCGTCGGCGAGCATCTTCAACAGCCTCTGCTCGGATGCGGTCAGCAAGGTGGTTCGAAAGTTCGTCAAGTTCGCTCGCATCGGCCGGGCTGAAGGGGAGCGCCGACCTAGCCCCCGCAACGTCCACGGCCCTCGGTGGACTGGGGTCAACCCATGTCCACTAGGCCTGCCAGACTTAGCTGATGATTGCACAACGGTTCAAGCAGACCGCAAACAGGGCCCTCCGGTCAGCAGTTGCTTACGGAGCCAACCGCTTGGCGTCGAGTGACCGGTTGATGAACCTGATCTACGACGACATGAACGAAAACAGTTTCGCCGAGTTGTCTCACCATGAGGAGATGCTCAGCGACACTGTTCGAGTCGGTGCATACCATCAAGCTATTCAGCGCTGCGTGCAACCTGGAGACGTGGTGCTTGACCTAGGTTCAGGCACTGGATTGCTTGCGTTTATGGCGGCCCGGGCGGGCGCCGCCAAGGTGTATGCGGTTGAGCACTCTGAAGTTATTGAATTGGCCCGCGAGATCGGCCGACATAACGGCTTCACCAACGTTGAGTTTGTGCAAGCGAACAGTCGAGAGTTCACTCCGCGCGAGCCCATAGATGTGCTGCTTCACGAGCAGATGGGCGACGAGTTATTCAATGAAAACATGCTCGAGAACGTGCTTGACCTGCGTGATCGGGTGCTCGTACCTGGTGGTCGTATCCTGCCGTCTCGGTTTCGGCTTTTTATGGAACCAGTCACCGTCCGGCCCGAGATGCGCGTTCGCAGGTTCCCGAATATTTCACTGCCTGATGGCATCGATCTGAGCCAAGTGGGTACCTCTGTTCTGATGGAGGCCTACAGCACCGAAAGGTTCGAGCAGTTCTGGGCAAGGCCTGGTTCGGTACAGACTGTGATTGGTACCCCGGCTCCGGTGCTCGAGTTCGATCTGGCCACGCTTGAGTCTCCGTGGGCTTTACCGCAGCAGCACCAACTGCAACGCACCTCAGAGGTGGATGCAATCGTTGACGGGGTGTGTGTCTGGTTCGAAGCGACCTTCGAGGACGGCACGCTGCTCAGTACCTCGCCGCTGTCATCACATACCAGTTGGGGAAACCGAATGTTCCGCCTCGACCGAGAGATACATCAGGGCGAGTCCTTAGATCTGCGTATTGATATGGGTAAAATTGTGGACGCTTCAACTTGGTCAGTAACTGAGGCCTCGAACACATTGCCCGACTATCTCTCTTGACCCCTGGGTAATGCAGCGCTCAGGCTGAGGGTAGGCGCAACGGTGCCAAAGCCGCAGGGATAGCCACGTCGAGCCATCGTTCTGCGTCAACAAGCGAGAGTTCGGTGGTCGTGCGTCCAAGGGTCATGCCATGAAACCAAGCGCAATAGGCATACGAGTCAAGCTCAGGGTTAATCAATCCACGTTGCTTGCCAACCTCAAAAACTTGGCTGATTGTCTCAAAAAAGTTGGTCTGAATGAGTGAAGTACGCTCAGCGATGTCGCCATCAGCCGAGGCCGTCGCCATCAACTGCAGCCTTGATTGACGCAGCTTGATCGTGGGCAGATCGGTGGCTATGCGGCGTAACTGATCGCAGATGAAGTCAAGGAATTCCTCTGGGGTTTGAGCATCGAATCCTGCCTGAAGGTGGCCCTGATCCTCGGTGAGCGCCAATCGACGGTAACGCTCATTGTCTACCGCTGCGAGAAACTTCTTTCGGCTGCCAAATTGGTAATACAAGGAGCCTGAAGACACTGCCGCTTGTGCAAGCAGTGCATCCATACTCAGAGTGCTCGCTTCTTCGCCGTTGAGCATCTCAATTGCTACATCTACCGCATGCTTTGCGGTGGGCCCCGATAAGAATGGATGATCCTCTGCGGCCATGAAGATAAGTCTAAACAGTTGCAGACTTTTCTCACTAGTTCGCAATGAATAGACGGGAATAGTCGACCGAATAGCTGTCGTGGGTTTACTTCACAGGGAAACGTTTCCTTGACCTGTTGTTGAGCAAGGTCGGCCGCAAGGCAGCAGCATTAGAGTTGTTTCATGGCAGTTGCTGTGAGTGCTGAGTCTGTTGAAGTAATAGTCGGCGGATTGATTGGTGCAATTGACGTTGACGGCGGGCCGACGCTTCGGCAACTGAATGTTCTTGCATCTATTACGACCCATCTTTGGAAACGGCCGGATATAGACCCGTCGACAATGCGTGGGCTCACGGTGCAAGAGACTGCCGACTCGCTCAAATCAAAGAGCGATCGGCGCTGCTTTCATGAGGTACTCATTGCGCTTGAAGTGTGTCGGCACCCGCTTACCAAGGCGCAGGTTGATGCTGTGGAGTCCTACTCGCTTGCCCTAGGCATTGGGGGCCCTGACCTACGGATCTTTCGCGATTTAGTGACCGCAGGGGTTGGCAGCGCTGCACAAGACTTTGGTCGATTTATTGCTGTCAACTTGGCTAATCGCCAAGAGCCTTCTTTGCAGGTTGAACGGACTCAAACGGATGTTGCAATAACAGCCCCTGAGCCCGAACTAGTACAAAAACTGAAGGCATTTCAAGATCTACCTGAAGGCTCTCTTGGACGCGCATTTCTAGATTTTTATGGCCGGCATCACATTCCTCTGCCCGGGGATCAGGCTAATTCGATGAACCATTTTTATGTGGGTCATGATATGACTCACGTGATTGCTGGAATCGAGCCGACAGGCCCTGGCGAGGTTGCCCTCAGTGCTTTTCAGTGGGCTATGAATGACAATTCGGTGAACTCAGGTGCTTTGTTAGCTTCGCTGGTAGTGCACGAAGCCGGGTTTGGCCAGGCCGGATCACTAGTGACCGAAACGGGGCAACTCGGTGAGTTGGGGGCAGCCGATCTACTCGGACAGGAAATGGCTCGTGGCGCTCAATGCCAGGATGACTTTTCATTGGCCGATCACTTTGTTTTGGCAGGTGAACAACTCACAGCGGTGCGTGCTTTATTTGGAGTTCAAGCTCCAGTAAATCCCCAGGATGGCCATCATCATTGGTGAGGTCGCCACGCCGTAAGACGGAGTCCTAGTTCTAAGCACTCACCACTTGTTCGGCTGAGCAGTTTTACCTGTTGTCCATTGACGGTCCCTTCTGTTCACTTAAATATGCGGACTTCATCACGGGGGAATCTCGTCGATACCGCACATCGTCAAGAACGAAACAGTGAGCATCGGAGGAAAACGATGGCCAACACAACGGGATGTAGCCACTGCATGGGTCTCTGCGCAGGCACTGCAAATCGGTGTACTCAGTGTCATAAGTGGATCCGCAAACAGGATTTTTATCTCAACAGCACTTCAGATGCTCCGATGAGTTCCCAGCCGCAAGAATCAAAATAATCAGCACCTTCTGCCCCGGCTGTTGCGGTCGCCCTCAGCAGTCCTAAGATAGAGACATGTTGTTGGCAGCAGATATGGTCTGGCATTTTTGGTTAGCGGTTGTATTGGCGTTATCGGCAGTTGCTCTGCTCGGCCTCATCATCGGGCTGTATGTGACCAAGGTGTCAAGCACCCGATACCCAAAATCAGAGAACTGAGTTAGGCCTCACCCTATGGGAGACGCAGTGGACTGGGCTCTCGCCGAGAGAGTCGCCCTGCGCGTATGCGGCACGGAGCCTTTTGCCGCTTCGTATCACGCTGCGGGTATGGCCCGGGACTTTGCCGAAATGACTGAGCGGGCTCAGGTGTATGTCGAGGCAGAAACAGGACTGACCTCGGCTGCAGGACAAGCACGGGCACGGGTTGTGGATCGGGCCGACTGGGTACGAGCAAATCTTGCGAGCTACCAAAGGCTTTTGAAGCCTGTGTTGGGGCTGCTCAACGACAAGTCTGCAGGAGTGGCAGGCTCACTTGGCGGCAAGGTGGCCGCAGTGGAACTCGGCGGGCTTTTAGGCTGGATGTCGAGTCGTGTACTTGGTCAATATGACTTGCTCGTGCTTGAGGATGAAAATCCAGAGGACCAAGACTTGGTGTACTACGTGGGACCAAACATTTTGGGTCTCGAAAAGCGTCACGGGTTTCCCCCCGATGAATTTCGCTTATGGGTCGCATTGCATGAGGTCACACATCGAACTCAGTTCACCGGTGTGCCCTGGCTGCGGCCCTATTTTCTTGGTTTAGTGACCGAACTGATGGGGGCTGCCGAACCTGACCCCAAACGCATGTTTGCAGCAGTCGGGCGAGTGGCCGACAGCGTGCGCACCGGCAAGAATCCCCTGGAAGACGGCGGTATTGTTGCACTATTCGCAAGCCCTGAACAGCGAGTTGCTATGGATCGTGTTGGTGGGCTGATGAGCTTGCTCGAAGGGCACGGCGACGTGACCATGGACCGAGCAGCGCTTGATCAGGTTCCGTCAGCCGACCGGTTTGCTCGGGCACTTCGATCGCGTCGCAACAACATGAACCTTGGTGCAAAGTTCTTGCAAAGGCTGATCGGCCTTGAAGCCAAGTTGGCCCAGTACGAGCAGGGCGAACTTTTTATCGAAGCAGTTGAAAAAGTCGGTGGACCTCAACTCCTCAACCGAGCATTTGAAGACCCGCTTCACCTACCAACCTTGGTAGAGATTCGAGACCCTGCGTTGTGGATCGCACGGTTAGGCCCTGCCGTGCCTGCAGCGTGAGTCAAGAGAGCGTGACTCACGAGAGCGTGAGTCAAGAGAGCGTGAGTCAAGAGACCGAGTCTCTTATTGCGGACCTTCTGAAACGCTGCGTATTTCCCGACTCCCAACTAGGCACGCAGCAACACCTGACCTGCGCCGTATCTGGAGGACCAGACTCAACAGCACTGTTGGTGCTCGCTACCGCTAGTTCTGCCAAAGTAACTGCAGTTCACGTTGATCACGGCCTTCGTGAAGGGTCGGTTCACGAGGCGCAGATTGTTGCCGATCTTGCTGCAACATTTGGCGCAGAGTTCGTCTCGTTGAGCGCTGTGATTGAACAAGGGCCGGACTTAGAGGCTCGTGCGCGTGCCGCCCGCCATGGCGTGTTGCCACCCGACACCCTTTTTGGTCACACCGCTGATGACCAAGCAGAGACGCTGATAATTCGACTGATCCGGGGTACAGGCCCGGCAGGCCTAGCAGGGATGCGCTCGCCGCAACACCCACTGCTTGATTTACGCCGGTCTGATACCGAACTGCTGTGCCGCACTCTCGGGCTTCGGCCATTTCAGGATCCCAGCAATACTGACCCTCGATTTGTACGTAATCGAGTGCGCCATGAGGTCTTGCCTCTACTCAACCAAGTATCTGAGCGTGATGTGACCCCATTGCTATGTCGCCTAGCTGACCTATGCGCCGAGCAGGCAGATCTGATTACTGACCTCGCAGCAGCTGAGGATGCAACAGATGCACAACGTTTGTCGGCACTTCCTGGCGCAGTTGCATCAGAAGTGATTCGACTGTGGTGGCTGACCACAACTGGTATCGCGTATCCCCCCAACGCTGGGGCGATAACACGCATTCTTGCGGTTGCTTCGGGGCAGGCGGTGAGTTGTCAGGTGGGTAACGGTTGGAGCGTTCGGCGAAGTGCAGGCCGGTTATCGCTCCAGTGTGCATCGCAGCAAGAAACGAGTACTGTCGAAGCACATGAATGAACCCTCTGCCGAAGCCCAGCACCGTCTGACCGAGGATCCGAATATTGGAAGAGTGCTGCTGACAGAGCAGCAACTAGCGGAACGGATTCAGGAACTCGGGGCGCAGATCACCGAGGAGTATCGCGACCGCCGGCCACTCATGGTCTGTGTACTCCGGGGAGCGTACGCATTCACTACCGACTTAGCTTTTGCTATCGACCTACCCGTAGAGATTGATTTTATTGCTGTCTCTTCGTATGGATCATCCACCCGAACCTCGGGAGTGGTGCGCCTAGTCAAAGATCTTGACGTAGACCTGACAGGCCGGGACGTGATTTTGGTAGAAGATATCGTCGACACGGGTCTGACCCTGAGATACCTGCGCCGCAGTCTTGAAGTGAGAGGCCCAGCCAGCCTCGAAGTATGTACCTTGCTCGCCCGAGAGGCCGCAGACCTAGAAGGTCTGGGAGTGAAGTACGTAGGCTTTACCATTCCCGGTGATTTTGTGGTGGGCTACGGGCTCGATGTTGGCGAGAAATATCGCAATCTTCGCTACCTTGCCGTCTACGAGCCAGACCCAACCTGACCACTAGGGACCTAGAAAATCCGAACGTATACCGATACCTGACAAGGTAAATACTCCCCGAGGCCGTAATCTGTCGGCGGTTTCGAATGCACCCATCCCGGGTCATGTTTCTTTTCCGAAAGGCCCAAGCACATGAGCCAGATAGATACCTCAACTTCAGGTAGTCCGAACGCCGAGAGGCAGCCCGCTACTGATCGGGTTATTGCACCCGAGAATGACCTCAATATTCCGGATCCAACTCCACTAGCGCCTGCCATGGCCCCAGCTGTAGATCTTGAACGAATCCAGAGTGCAGTCCGGGAAATTCTTATTGCTATAGGCGAGGACCCTGATCGAG
>JBBDMQ010000288.1:0-2813 GCA_040878245.1 Microthrixaceae bacterium | reverse complement strand
CGATTGCTGGCACCTTGGCGATACTGTGATCATTGCGTGCTTAGCTCTGTGTTCAGCCAATGTGTAGTCGGCCTTCAACCCCAACAAGTTGCGTTGATTGCTCAGGTGCAAGGCGAAACTCTTGGTCGGTCGCTACTGATTGCTCTTCTGTTGATTTCCCCGTATGTGATTTACAAAATGCGGCAGGTACGCAGAGTCCGTCGTGGTCACGAAGCCGCGCTTGCTGCAGATGCTGCCCCACCTCCGCCGGATACTCCGCCGCTTCCGGCACTGGAAGACGTGATCCGAGATATCTCTTTTGTTGTTGGAGAGGCCAGAACTAACGGCGGCGCAGTGCTTGTGATACCTCCACGGGTGACGGTAAGTCACCGAGAGGCAAGTGATCAGATTGTGGACCTAGTCGTTGCCGACGCGCTGCGGCGATCGGGCCTTGTGATTGCTAGCGAGGAAATCACCGAAGAGGGACGACTCGTGCACTGTGTTCTTATCCCCGATCCAGACCCAACCTGAATCTCCTGTGGCTTATATCCTGTTCATAACAACCTCGCTACAAACAGTACGCAAACGAAGACGGGTGAGTGAGATGCAAATAGTGGCAACAATGCAACCAACTATTGTCGAGCCAGGTGGAGCAACAACCACTGTGACCGAGGAGCGTCTCGAGACAGAGGACGGCCCCGTTGCCCACATCGTCAAGACCAAGCGCAATGAAGATGCAGCGGCAAAGATGCTCGCTGCTCGCGTAGAGGGAACACCTCTTGAAGCACTATGCGGGCATGTATGGGTTCCATCCCGCGACCCAAAGCAGCTGTCGGTGTGCCAGAAGTGCAAGGACATTTACCAGATGTATCAAGGTATGAACGAGGGCCTTGACGAAACACCCCGTATGTAACTCGGCAGGCCAATCAACTCGGCGGGCCAGTCAACTCGGCGGGCCAGTCAGCTCGGCAAGTCAGTCAGCAAATCTGCAGGAGGTTTCCATAACAAGTACCTGCCGGCCGATGAGTTCAGTTGTGACTCCTTCGGCGAGCAGTTCAGGATCGGAGCTACTTCCAATCCAGCGACTGCCATCTGCAAGATCAGCAATAACAAACGCAGAGGACGGCTCGCCATCCGAGTAAGTCACGGTGTAAGAAGCAATAGTCGCAACTCCAGATGCCTGATGAGTGACTTCACGAACCTGCGTTTCCGCAGTGGCTTGTTCAACAAGATCTGCAACGAGTAGCTCTCCAGGCTCAGTCGACCAGATGGCGAGAGCCGGTTTAGTCAACAAGCCAGACACGGTGGTCACCATGCCGAGCGAACCCGGGTTATGACGTAGCCGGTCTACAACTGCGGCAGTGGCCTGATAGCTGAAATTGTTAAACGGGCCACCCGCAAACGCCATGCCACCGGTAATAGTTGGGGCCTGATCCTTAGCTAGTCCGAGCTCACGTTGTTGCACCCGAACCGCTGCGGGAAAACAGCTATAGACCTCGGAGAAGTCCACCTGATCGAGCGGAAGTTGAAGGTGCGCTGCAGCGGCCTGACCCAGAACTGCCATCGCAGGCCAGCGCCCCATCTCTGCGCGCCGAGTGAGCGAAACTGACAACGATGATTCAAGGGCCACTCGAGGGAACACCCACTGATCAGAGGGGACGGCCAGTTCACGAGCCAAGCCAACTGAACACAACACCATGGCCGCTGACTGATCTACCGCCCATTGAGTGCTATGCCACTTTGCGTAGGGAAAGGCAAGCGGCCGGTTATTTGGATTGGCAATGCGTAAGAACTCCTCCGAAAGCGGGGCGGGAAACGCTGCCTTGGGGTTGTGCGTTGCTATCTGATTGAACTGATGCCACAGGCGGGCTATGTCAGACAGATGGTCTGGCAGGGACTGCCCCTCGGAGTACCTCAGTGCCGCATCGATGCAGGCATATTGCTCAACGGCCGACCAGATGCCTGCGGCAATCTCGGCTTGAGCCATGATCTCGCCCTGCGGCATCCAACGCTCATCAGGAACTGCGTCATCAGGGGTAGTACCAGGGGCATTTCTACCGGCTCGCAGGAATTTGAGCTGGCTCGCCTTTGCCTCACCGCCGACGATCAATGCCGCCTGCATCTGCCCCGATTGAATGCCGAGCAGCGCCGCCCTGATAGGTGCATGTTGCGGAACACCAATTTCGACTCGAACGGTGGTGGCTGAATCACAACCCAGTCGAGTTGCAAGCGTTCTTGCTGGGTCGCCATATTTCCAATCCCCCTCGGGTACCGCCAGCATTGAAATATTTCGGAGTAACTCCGAGCGACGTGAAGATGGGACTGCTTGAGCGAGGGCAGAGCGAGCAGCAGATTCCATCATCGATACAGCGTCAGTCAGTCCAGACTCACCGCCGCCAGACTCACCGCCGCCAAAATCAACACTGCCAGTGAGCGGTGAATCTCCGGGCACATGGTGAGCGGTTCCCACTGCAATGAGAACTGCCGCATTGGGATCAAGTGCGCTACTCGCTGGACTCATAATTTTGGAACCGTACTGTAACTTCGTACCCCATGGCAGATATCGAGTTTTTCTTTGATCCCATGTGCCCGTGGGCGTGGATCACAAGCCGCTTCGTCGTAGAGGTTGCAGAGCAGCGAGACCTATCCGTTGACTGGAGATTCATTTCACTAGCCATAATCAACGCGGAGCGACTCAACTCAACTCCCGAGCAGGCCGCAGAGTTGGGAATTGAGCCAGCACCCCCCGGATATGCCGCCATCGCAGCAGCAGGAACCTCATTGCTACGAATAGCAGCAGCAATTCGAGAAACAGAGGGGAACCAAGCTGTGGG
>JBBDMQ010000287.1:0-2813 GCA_040878245.1 Microthrixaceae bacterium | reverse complement strand
CATCTGTATTTGGGAACGTCCTCTTGGCTGTCCTGCCATGTGCCGTTCAAGAAGACCGACATATTTCGCGGTGTTGCTTCATTGCCAAGTCCACTGCCTGGTCGCTACTTCGTGGCCGATGAACAAGAAACTGCAGGTGCCTGCCTGAACTGGTTAAGAGATCAGGTGCTGTTTCCTGAGGATGCACTTTCGGCGGAGGTCGCCCCCGAGGACGTATTCGCCCGCATAGATTCCCTTGCTGCAAGTACCAAGCCAGGCTCAAACGGTGTGATCTTTACTCCGTGGCTAAATGGCGAGCGAACCCCCGTAGATGACCACACCATTCGCGGAGGATGGCACAACTTATCCTTGCGAAACGATCGCGCCGATATGGTTCGCGCCGTACTCGAAGGCGTGGCCTTTAACTCGCGTTGGTTACTCGAGGCAGTAGAAAAGTTTATTGATCGCCCGTTCCCGTGGATCAACCTGGTGGGCGGTGGGGGTGTATCGCCAGTCTGGGCGCAGATCCACGCTGATGTGATGAACCGACCGATTCGCCGAGTGGAACATCCCATTAGGGCAAATGCTCGTGGTGCTGCGCTGCTCGCTGGGGTTGCACTTGGAACCGTTGATGTGAACGATCTGGGGTCAAAGGTCACCGTGATTGAAGTTCACACGCCCAATCCGCTCAATCGTCAAGAGTACGACCGCCTCTATGCAGGCTTCCGCTCTATCTATAAACAGAATCGCTCAATCCATCGCAAACTCAACGCTCACTAGCTTTTCTAGCTAGCGGATTCGAGGAGTGATGCGCTGCCCAGATGCAAACATGCGCTGCCCTTCAGCAATCGACTCGTCATCGTTGCCCAACCCAATAAAAGCCCAACCCTGAGCAAGAGCTTGGCTGCGAGTCATTTCAAGGCCTGCCCATAAAGACCGCAACGTTCCCTGCACTGCCCGCTGTGGAGCCGAGGCAATCACGGCAGCTAGCGCTTGAGCAGTGCTCAGCAAATCTTCAGCAGGTACAACTTCAGAGACCAGCCCGATGCGCTCGGCATGTGCTGCCGAAATTCGTTCATGGCTGCCTACAAGTGACATCCGAACGAGTTCACCAAAGGGCATTTTGTGCAACAGGTGGAGCGGCTCAAAGGTTGCAGTCATTCCGAAAGTCACATGGGGGTCGAAGAAGGTTGCGTGCTCGGCAGCAATCAAAATATCGCATTCACCGAGCAGATAGAACGCCCCGCCGCAGGCCATGCCATTGACTGCTGCAACGACTGGCTTCCAGAGATCGTTCGTCTTTGGGCCAAGCAACTCCCCAGGATCATCAAAGTGGAAGGGAGTCGACCCAAAACCTGCAATTCGGTCTTCATCATGATCGCTCACGGCGCGTGCGCCACCTTGGCCATCATCAATCTGTTCAGTGCGGTCAATGCCAGTACAAAATGCACGATCGCCGGCAGCAGTCAGCACAATGCAACGCACCTCGTCTTGATGACGCATGGCCCGCCACAGCTGATGCAGCTCTTGAACCATGAGGGAGTTGAACGAGTTCAACACCTCGGGGCGGTTGAGTGTCACCGTGGCAACACCTTGTTCGCTGAGCTCTACAGAGATGGTCTGATGATCTGACATCTACTAGTTGTAGACCACGAAGTAACGCTGTGTCAGGTGAGGTGGTTTATGAGAAGAGATTCACAAGTCAATTCCTTGACCTTTTGGCCTGTCAGGAGCAACGTAGTGAGTACCGAAATAAGCCGCTTGACTTGTTGGAGCGCGAACGACGGATGAGCATTCGAACAGTCTTCACCTGCGGGTGTTGCACTGGAAGTACGCCACCGGGTTCGACCGCACACGCAACGAGATCAGGCGGTTTATTTCGCGTTCACAGAGCACTGAGATTGAGCATTGAAGGAGCGGTTACCAGCCCTTGAACTCTGGGGGGCGACGCTCACGAAACGCTGCGAGCCCCTCAGAAAAGTCGGCCGAGGCGGTCAGCAAATCCTGGGCCATGGCCTCTTCCTCAAAGGCTGTTTGCCTGCTGGATTCAAACGAACGGTTGATAAGCCACTTAGTCAGGCCGAGAGCTTTGGTTGGCGAGGCAACCAGTCGGTCGGTCAGCGCATTGACTTCCTGCTGCAGTTCGGCTGCAGGCACCACGCGATTAGCGATTCCGAGCTGAGCGCATCGCTCTGCGGGAACACTGTCTGCCAAAAACATAAGTTCTTTGGCAATCTGCGGGCCAACGATTCGAGGCAACAAATAAGCACCACCTGCATCGGGCAGGATGCCTCGTTTGACGAACACTTCAACCAGCTTCGCAGTGTCAGACATCACCACTAAGTCGGCCGCTAACACTAGGTGTGCTCCACCACCGGCAGCGGTGCCGTTTACCGCCGCCACAACTGGTTTTTCACAGTCAAGGATCGAGGACACTAAGCGCTGCCACCCATGTTTGATCAACCGGGTTGCGTCGCCCATGGCGCGATCAGGGGCGCCCTCTGGGCGAGCAGGCGCTGGCTTCTGCGGCCCACCCAAATTTGCGCCCGTACAGAAGTGGCGATCCCCAGCGCCGGTCAGCACCACCACACGCACTGCTAGGTCTGCCGATGCCCACTCAAAAAGCTCTGTGAGCTGATCTCGCATAGCGGCATTCAGCGAATTTCCCTGATCAGCTGCGTTGATCGTGATGGTGGCAACGCCAGCCTGAGAGGTGTACAAAACCTGATCGCCTGCACCAGCGTTTGGTGCGGATGAGCCCGAGTCTGCAGTTGAGTCAGCAGGTGTGTCTGCAGGTGAAGTAGTAGTCATGAGTGGCTCCAAGGTAGCTAGAG